>CAYLJQ010000385.1:0-6805 GCA_964383955.1 uncultured Heliomicrobium sp.
TAAGGATAGGTGATCGAAAGCGCGCCCATGGTTTTGCGGCGGTCCTTGATGGGAACGCAAATGAAGGATTCTTCCTGTCCCGGAGCGCGTTTGCGTGTGCGGTTCAGAAACAGCGGCTCTTTGCTGATTTGCGGAACGATAATGGGCTTGCCGGTTGAAACCACACGGCCGGTGATGCCTTCGTCCAGCTTGTAGCGCCCTCGCTGGCGTTCGCCTTCGCTCATCCCAAACGCGTATTGAATTGAAAGGGAATTGCCGTCTTCCAGCAATGCCACGGCTCCACGCCGCAAGCCAACATCGCGATCCAGAATTTCCAATACCTTCTCAATGACTTCCCGGATGTTGAATGTCGAACCAAGCGCCTTGCTTACTTCAAGCAGCGCCGAAAGTTTTTTGATCTGTAGCGACTCTTCCATAAACTCCTATGTTTATAAACGACAAAAATGTTTTGCAATTGATTCTATATAACATTTTTGTCGTTCCGGTTGAAAAGGAATGCCTGCCGTTTCAGGATGTTTTGCGATTCTTCCTCAGTTTTAACAATGGGATACGCATTTCAGCTTGATAGACAGAACAAACCCGCCTTGTTAGGATGCAAGCACCGTACAAAATCAATGGATTCCCCACAAAAATGTCTTGGCGACAATACTGCCGACCTTTTATCAAGGAGAATTATGCCCAAAAGAATACTTATCTTTTTTGTGTTGAGTTTTATATGCCTGGCCTGCGGAGCGGTTGCGCTGGCTGACGAATTGAAGTTGAAAAATGGAGACCGCCTGACGGGGACCATTATCAAAGCCGATGGGAAAACGCTGACCCTGAACACGGATTATGCGGGAACCATCAATATTTCGACCGATGCAATAGCAGAAGTCGTTTCAAAAGATCCGCTGTATGTCGAAACAAGCGATGGCAAAACAATCATTGGAAAGATAGAAGCCAGCGGCGGCAAATACGAAGTTGAAACCAAAGAAACAAATAAAGTATCCGGGGAAATGAGCGCGGTTCGGGCAATTCGTTCCCAGGCAGAACAAGCTGCTTACGAACGCATGCTCAAACCAAGCTGGTTTGATTTGTGGAATGGTGGATTGGATTTCGGTTACAGCCTGACAACCGGCAATACGCGAACAAATAATCTGGCGCTTGGAGCAAACCTCAGTCGCCAAAGCAAGCGCGATAAAACCACCCTTTATGCCGCATACATCAATGCCAAGAATAAAAACAAGGGCATTACCGAAACCACTGCAAACGCGATTCGTGGCGGTGGACGATACGAAATCAACCTTTCCAGCCGCGTGACAACATTCGGGTTTGCCGATTTTGAATACAATCAGATTCAACTGCTGGATTTGCGTTCGGTGTTGGGCGGAGGTTTCGGCTATTACGTGGTCAAAAAAGACCGTATGCAATTACAGGCTTTCGGAGGCGGCGCGTACAACAGGGAAAATTTCTCAACCGGGTTGCGGCGCAATTCAGGCGAACTTTTTATTGGCGAAGATTTCGCGCTGAAAATTTCCGACCGTGTATTGTTCAAAGAGCGCTATCAACTGTTCCCGAACATGACTGACAGAGGCGAATATCGTCATACCTTCGATAGTTCGCTGACAACAAAACTGACAAATTGGATGACCTGGAATGTGACGGCCAGCAACCGTTATATTTCCAATCCTCCGTCGGGATCGAAAAATAACGATCTGCTGCTGACAACCGGAATCGGCGTCAGCTTCACAAACTTCAATTTTAAGAAGTGATTTGGCTTGGGCAGTGCCGCGTAGGAAGCGGCACTGCCCTGATGTTTACAGCGGCTGGCGTCCGGCGAAGCCTGTGTCTGTATCGTGCCACCATTCAATGAAGTCTTCGCCTTTCATCCAACAAAGCAGCACAACCCGGCCATCACGCATGTGCGGAAAGTCGCACAACCCTTTGTCAAAGTCTTTGATTTCGACGCCGAGTTCCAGAATTTCCTGTGCTGAAGCCAGAAATGTCGTCAGCGCATTGACGTACTCGCCTGAGCGCATAATGCCGCCGCCGCCAGATTGCTGGCTGGCAAGCTTGGTGTGCGACGCTAGTCCGCCCATCGCTTCACGCGCCCGGTCAATCTTTCGCCATAGCCTTTTGACATCTGGTAACAGAGCATTGGCTTCTTCGACTGTAAATAGTCTCATTGGTTTATCGCTTGTCTCTGGATTGATGTTGGCAATTAGACCAACCGTAATTGGGAAAAGCAACCTCTGTATTGCCGCCTGGTTTTGTGGATGTAAATCTTGCTCTGACTTAACCCTACAACGTAGTATGCGCGTGCGCTCCCTGAAACAAACAACAGTACCGGAGGTAGAAGAAATGCTGAAACGATTTTTCGTGTTCGTTTGTCTGTTGGTGTTGGCTCAACCCGCCAGCCTCAGCTTTGCCAAAACGCAGAGCTCCCAATCTGAAATCCCTGCTGGCACTGAGATTCAATTGAGTCTGAGAGACGCATTGAGTTCCAAGCTGAGCGAGCCGGGTGACGAAGTCATCGCCACAGTTCGACGCAATGTCGTAATTGATGGCCGCACGGTTTTGCAGCAGGGAACGGAAGTTTATGGACGTGTGACACTGGCTGAAGCCGCAGGGCGCGTTTTCAAAGGCGGGCGGTTGCACGTGACCTTTGAGCGCATCCGCATTGATGGCCAGGAGCAGAAAATTACTGCCGTGATGAAATCGGCTTCGGACTTTTCGCGCGACGAAAAGATCAAAACCGACGACGAAGGCACGCTGAAAGGCGGCAAAGACGGCGGCAAATTGCTGTCGAACATCGGCACCGCAGCCGGTGTTGGCATGATCGGCGTGACAATCGCGATTCTGGCCGGACGCGGCGATAACGGATTCGGCGGTTATTACGGCGGAATCAGTCAGGGCGGAGCCATTGCGGGGGCGTCAATTCTAGGCGGCAGTGTTGTCACCGGAGTATTGATGACAAAAGGAAAAGAAGTTCGCCTGGACCAAAACACAATCATACGCTTAAAACTGGAGCGACCGGTGGCGATTGGCTGATTCAGGCCGCCAAGCATTTCAAACATCCCTCTGGCTTTCGCTTTCCAACTCGCGAAAGCCAGCATTCAGAATTTCAACAGGAGAATCCTTAACAATGCCAGCAAAGAAAGCCGCGACTGCGAAAGCCGCAAAAACTACCAAAGCCGCAACGCCAAAGGCCGAAGCCGAAAAAGAATCGAAGTTGCTGAAAGTCGGCGCAAAAGCTCCGGCGTTCAGCTTGTCGAATACGGAAGGAAAGACCGTCAAGCTCAGCGACCTGAAAGGCAAAAAGGTCGTGTTGTATTTTTACCCGAAAGACATGACGCCGGGTTGCACTGTGGAAGCATGCGGTTTCCGCGACGATTTCGCGCAGCTCAAAAAACGCGGTGTTGAAGTGTTAGGCGTCAGCGGCGACGATCAGAAATCCCACCAGAAGTTCACCGAAAAGTATTCGCTGCCGTTTACGCTTTTGTCCGATCCGACGCACGAAATGATGGAAAAGTACGGAGCCTGGGGAGAAAAGTCCTTATACGGGCGCAAATATATGGGCGTGCTGCGAATTACGTATGTCATTGATGAAGAAGGCCGCATCGCGCACGTATTCAGCAAGGTGAACACGGCGACTCACAGCAAGGACGTTATGGCGGTGCTGTAATGGGAGCGCGGTTGGGTGATGTTGCATAGGTTTCTAAAACCGATTGTATTGATCTTTCTGTTTGGACTGGGATTGGTTAGCGCTGAACAGCCGCCGATCAAAACATACACGCCCAATCAAGGTCTGGTGCATGAGCGAATCTTCCAGATCATGCGTGATTCGCATGGGTTTTTGTGGTTTGGAACCAATGACGGATTGTCGCGCTTCGATGGGCAGAATTTCGTTAATTACACCGTCGCAGACGGGCTGGCGCACACGCGCATTGTGGACATCGTTGAAAGCCGCGACGGCACGTACTGGGTTGCCACGCTGGGCGGGCTGAGCAGCTTTGTCCCCTCCCGCGATTCCCTTCCATTTCTTCGCGCGAACTCCAGCCGGCACCTGTTCACCAACCATTTTGTTTACGGAGACAAAAACGCGAATATCATCGCTTCGCTGCTGGAAGATCGCGCCGGGCAGTTGTGGATTGGCACCCAAGCGGGGTTATACCGCCTAAATCGGAACGCCACTGATCCAACCAAACAGTTCGAATCCATTCCCATCGGTTACCCCAACAAACCCGACAATCTGTTTGAAGTGATTCTGATGAGCGAAGACCGCGAAGGGAGTTTATGGCTTGGGTCTCTCTTTGGTCTGTCGCGACGATTACCCGATGGGCGATTTGTGCATTATTCGGTCATGCCCAGCGAAGGCATTGATTCAATTCGTGCGATTGCCGAAGATCGCGAAGGCCGGTTGTGGATCGGGCATCAATCGGGGTTAATGGTGTACAAACCGGAACCGGCTGCGGTAGCAAAGCCGGGATTCATCGCGCTGGAAAAAATCGCTCAGCAACACAGCACGCCAAACTTACAAGACGGAAACCTGATTTTACCGGCGACGACGGGAGAAGCTCGCTGGTACACCAAAGCCGATGGCTTGGAGGATCAGCGCGCGCGCTCTATTCACGTAAAGACCGATGGCCATGTCTGGATAGGAAGCTTTGGCGGAGGCTTGTCCGAATTTGATGGGCTACGGTTTCGGAATCTGACAACCGGGCAAGGCATCAGCCGTTTGATTACAGCGCTTGCTGAAGACGTAGCAGGCAATTTGTGGGTGGGCGCACGCATTGGCGGCGTCACCAAAATCGCACGCAGTGGCTTTTTGACTTATCGCCCGGCAGATGGGTTGGGCAGCACGGACGTGTTTTCGATTTTCGCCGACCGCAATAACCGTGTGATTGTTTTCAATAATGATTGGTCGGTGAATCAATTTGACGGAACGCGCTTCACTTCGGTCAAGCCGAATCTGCCTGAAAAGGTGAAAGGTTCATCCACGGGCAATCGCCCGATGATTCAGGCGCACGATGGCGAATGGTGGGTGGCAACAGGCGAAGGATTGTTTCGATTTCCGGCAGTGGAACGTTTTGATGACCTGGCGAAGGTCAAACCGAAAGCTGCGTATTTTGAAAAAGATGGGCTGGCCAGCAATAACATCACACGAATGAAGGAAGATTCGCGGGGCGACTTATGGATCAGTTCGTATACGCCGCCCGTTACGCTGACTCGTTGGGAACGCGCCACCGGCAAGTTTCACCGTTACGGCGAGCAAGACGGAATTCCAGCAAACAACTGGGCGCATGTCATGGCCGAAGATCGCGCTGGCAATCTCTGGATGGGATTGCATTACGGCGAATTGATGCGCATACGGAATGGCAAGTTCGAAGTATTTCATCATTCCGACGGAGTGCCGAAAGGCCTGATGACCGGCATTTATTGCGACAGCGCCGGGCGATTGTGGGTCGGCTCAGAAGGCGGCGGATTGCTTCACGTAAATGATCCTGCCGCCGACAAGCCAACATTCAAGGTGTATCGAATCAATGATGGATTGTCGTCGAACAACATACACTGCTTTACCGAAGATCGTTGGGGGCGGATTTATATTGGCACGTCTCGCGGCGTGGACCGGCTGGATTTGACGAACGAACAAATCAAACATTTTACGGCGGGTGATGGGCTGAGCGGCGGCGAAATTCTTGCCGCGTTTGCCGACCACCAAGGCACATTGTGGTTCGGCGCGCGCGAAGGATTGTCGCGGTTACGACCGGAACAGAGAGATTCGCAAACCGATCCGCCGCCTGTGTTCATCAGCAAGGTGTCCGCCGGGGGCAATCCGCAAGCTGTTCCCGAACTCGGTTTGCGCGAAGTCCGTGGATTGGAATTTGAACCGGGACAGGGCCAGATGCAGATTGAATTTTTTGGCTTCAGTTTCGACACCGGAGCCGGGCTGCGGTATCAGTACAAGTTTGAAGGCGCTGACCGCGATTGGAGCCAGGCCAGCGACCAGCGCACCGTAACAGCCAGTTTGTCGCCCGGGTCGTATCGTTTTCTGGTCAGGGCGATCAATGCCAGTGGACAGGTCAGCGCTGAGCCTGCCGTTGTCAGTTTCAGAATTCTGCCGCCGTTTTATCGCCGTTGGTGGTTCATTGCGCTGATTGCGGCGATTGTTGCGGCAATTGTGTCTTTCGCCTATCGCCAGCGAGTCAACCGGTTGCTGGAACTGGAACGCGTTCGCACACGCATTGCGACCGATTTGCACGACGACATCGGTGCCAGCTTGTCTCGCGTTGCCATTCTCAGCGAAGTCGTCAAACAGCAAGAACTGCATTCAGATAATGTAGAAGAAAATGTGACAGAAAATTTGGGTGGTCAGCTCAATGGACAAAACACCCGCTCGATTCAAATGCTGACGGAAATTGCCGATTCAGCGCGCGGCTTGGTGGATTCCATGAGCGACATTGTCTGGTCCATTGATCCTCGTCGAGATGATTTGGGACAGGTCATTACGCGCACCCGGCAATTCGCCGCCGATGTCCTGGATTCGCAAGGCATCAGTTGGCAATTCATCGCCTCCGCCGACATCGAAAAGATCAAACTCGATCCCGAACAGCGCCGGCATCTGTTTTTGATTTTCAAAGAATCGCTGAACAACATTGCGCGTCACGCCGGAGCGAAAACCGTCTCGATGAATCTTTCGACTTCGCACAACCGATTGCAGGCAGAAATTGCTGACGATGGAGCCGGGTTTACGCCGCAGCCAGCCGACGCAGCCGTCGCCGTTTTACCGAAAAGCCGTGGTGGAAATGGTGTGGGGAATATGAAG
>CAYLJQ010000386.1:0-6801 GCA_964383955.1 uncultured Heliomicrobium sp.
CAGCTTGAGCGTCTTGCCGATGTTTCAACCCGGCAAAATTCCCAAACTGGCAACAAGCAACACTTTTCCCAGGACAAGGAAGGTCCGTGCCTTCACTTGCTCTCGATTTTCAGGCAATCAGACTTGGTGTTCGCGGGCGAAGAATGTGTCGCGAAGAAGCACAGGACTCGCCAAACTTCCCGGCGAATCCTGTCAAGAAACACAACCACACACACTCACTGATTGCTTCTGATTAAGAATTGATACTGTTTGATTTTTTGAAAATGCGGATTGCCGCCAGTATTAGCGCCGGAATCATCAACAATGAGGCTCTTCGTGCGCTCGGCAATCCGCGATAGGTCAGCCTGCCTTGCCCAATTTTTATCCCTACCATCAAGGCAGGCTTCGTTGGGGAGCGGAAACTTTCGATACTCTCAAGATTCTGCTACCCAAGAATAGACTGTAAGGCAGCGGCAAAATCTCTAGTGTGTTACTTTCGAAGTCGGGCCAGGTTCTTCAACACAGATTCGGCGCACAAAAATACATTGAGCGGGCAAGCGAAGGGCTTGCCCGCTCGATGATGGAAATCTTCGCGAGCCGAATACGGCTACAAAAGTTTACGAACTGTGTGGAATTAACGCGGTGGGCGAACGGGACGATCATCTCCGTTCGAATTATGGCCGTCCGGTTTGCCTGGCCGTTCTGCCGCAAGCGCGCCCACATTGCGGGTCGAGGAGTTCATCGCCAGCGTGAAACTGTGGGTTTCCAAGCAACTGGTTTTCCCTCCCTTTGCGCAAGACTCTCTGGTGTTCGCTGCTCCCGCTGAAGGGATAAAGGCAGCCAATAGCAATCCGGTTAGTAACAATGCTGACAGGGGTTTGGTTCTTTTTTGAGTCGTTGTGTGTGTGTGGTTTATTTTATTCGTCGTCATGATCTATTTTCTGTTCTCCTTGCGCTCAGCCTTTTATCCAAATGCCGCTGCTGGCAACCGGAACACATAATTAAATGCATGTCCGGTCGCCAACCTCGGTTCTGCGATGTACGTCGCTGAGGTATGCTGGCAATGTATTCGCGCAAGAAAAAATCTAGTGTGGCAGTTTCGTAGCCTTGGGCAATACGCTGTCGCCCGCCCTACCAGACTGCCGTTGTAGTGTGGCATTTTCGAATAAATGAGATTCTCAGACTTGCCATCATTGAATGCATGGCGTAAGTTCCTTTTCGCATCGTCACAAGTAACTGCAAGGTGTGTTGAGTGGTCGAAGTAGTTGAAGTCACAAATCAGGTTACAAAGAGACTTGAACGGGCTTACCAACTGGCTTTTTTCATTCTGGGAAACCAGGAGGCTTCCGAACGAATCGCAGTTGAAGCGGCTGACCGTTTGCAGGTGGCCGTAGTGACGCAAGATCGCCGCTACTATTACATCCCCCAAGGTAGTTCGCGCCAACTTAGTCGCGCGACTGGCGCTCGCAGTAAAGTAAACTTCAGCGAATTGCACTTGCTGCAGCGTTTGGTCTTTGACGAAACAGAATCTGAGGAAAAAGAACAGGAGCGTGCCGGATTGGACGATCGGCGCCTGCTGATCCATTTCCTCAAACATCTGGTGCGAATTACCGTCAAACGCAACTCGTTTTACGTCACTCTGGGCTTTACAAGACTGCTGCATCATTATTCGATCAATGAGGCGATTTCGCTTTATGGGTTGCTGATGCAGAATCCAAGTCGCGCCAAAGACAACTATTATTGGCGCTCGCGCAAGGCACAGTTGCTTCAGGAAATGAAATCGCGCTTTGGCGACCTGTTGACAATGACACGGGGCGCTTATGGCGAAGAGCGTTTCGTCCCCCGCCCTGATCAGGCACGATACGCAGATTTCATCACTCTCTGCTTGAACGTATTCATGCCCTGGGAAACGCAATGCCCCTTGCCTGTGGGCGAAAGCCCAACAGATGGCAAAATTCGCGCATTGAGCTTTGAAGGCGATGACCCTGATGAAGAGCACCGAACCGAAGTCGCTCGCATGCACGCTGTGCTGCATACGGAATGTTTCGATTGGTTGGTAACCAGGCTGGCGATGGACCCGCACATCCTTCGCTTGGATTTGCCTGAGTTTAATCATCACAAAGACCACCATGACCAGCAATCCACCGATGGCAATTATCAAATGACCGGCAATGATCAAATAATTTCATCGGCAATGCGCACCAAGTTGCCAGAAAAAATGATTGAGATGCTGCCCGAAACTCTAAAAGCTCGTCAGACCCGGCGTCAGGCAGTGCAACGAAACTTGCGCCGCGTGAAAGTCCTGGTGGATCGCCAGCCGCGGGCCACACTTGATCTGCAGGCATCCGGCCAGGCGGAGTTCAGACTGCTTGAAGGCGAAGAGTTCATCGAAATCCGCTCCAGCGAAGAACCCGATCTTTGTCTGGCGCTTTACCCGGTTGATTACGTTATGTTGGAACAGGCTTCCACTCCTCAAATTTTTGTGATCGAGCTAGCGGGCGGTCAAAAACTCAATTTTCTGATGACGCCTGATCGCAATGCAGAAGGCGAAGTAACAGGGGCATCAGTGACCGTCAACGTCAAAGGTTCCGGGTTCGTTCTCGCCGACTGGCTTCGCTCTCTGTTATCAGGCTCCGAACATACAAAGCAGTCCTTGCCTGCCTGGCGATTTGCTTTGCCAGCATTGCTGTTGGTTGTTTGCGGCTTGGGCAGTTTCGCTCTCTGGCGTTTTTGGCAGCCTGAATCCTCTAGTTCGATTGCGATCAATCGTCCGCCCAATGGCGACCAGCGAATTGCAGCGCCAATCGGTGATAATTCCGGCGCGCCATCACCGACTCCGAAAAATGCGATTGAGCCGCAACGGCCTTCAAAACCGCCTAGCACATTGCGCGATCACGACGTCACGGATAACGATCTGACTCCGGAAATCGAATCGCCCAAGCAAATCCGCAATGTTTTCCTTTCCTTGAACCGGGACGCAAACCAATTCCGCACTGAGCTGGCCAGACGCCTGCAAGAAGCTCATTTATGGGAGCTGACCAGCAAGGACGATGCCGACACTGCGCTGGACATTGAACTGTCAGCGGATGGCCGGACAGCTTCAATCAGATTGATCAACGCGAAAGGCCGCGTAATTTGGCCGCGCAACGGCAAAAGCCAAAAGTACCTTGGAGACACTGCGCAGATTTCCGAACGCATCGTGACTGATTTGAAAACCGCCGCGCGCAAATAATGCTTTTTAGGCAAAGCCTTCCCGCTTACTTCGGCTCTCCTTGCAGCGTGAAAGCCGCCCAGTAATAGGGCGACTGCCACGATTTTGTTTTCCACAACGAAAGCTGTGCGGATCGCAAGGCATTGGCCGGGCTTGGCTTCCCGCTCATCAATTCACGATAAAAACGCGACATTAACTCTGCCGTCGCCGCGTCATCCACAGACCAAAGGCTGGAAATAATTCGCGGAACTCCGGCGTGCATAAAGCCACGCGAAAGTCCGATCACGCCTTCGCCACGAATTTCTTTTCCCAGCCCCGTGCGACAGGCGCTCAACACCACCAACTCCGCCGATAAATTGAGCTTGTAAATGTCGCCCATGCGAAGCACCCCCAATTGAGGTTCTCCTACATCATTGACCAGAGAAAGCACCAGACCGGAAAGTTCCGGCGACTGGCTGTTGAGCAAGCCGTGAGTGGCAAAGTGAACGTAGCGATATGGACTTAGCAGGCCGTCAGTCACCAAAGACCGATTGGCCTGGAAATCAAGCGCCAGCAAACGCTGACCTTCGGGAGCCAATGCGGCGATTTTGAAGGCTTCGCGCCGCGAATACGGTAAACGAGTTAACCCTCCGGCATCGCGTTCTGTGGGGGAACGCATGACGCTATCCAGCGCCGCAGCCGTTGGCCGATTTACAGCAGTGGTTGCCGTTTCAAATGGGGAGTTGCTTTGACTGAGATTTAGCCGTTCGTCCAACCGGCTGAAAACCGGATCGGCAACAATGGCTAAATCTTTGGTTGCTGTCTTGCGCGACAAAAGGTCGCGCCGTAATTCCGCCAGCACAGTGGCTGACGGCAGATTGACGATTTCATGGTTGACCAACAGCGGTTGCCGCCGATCAATGCCCGGTTCGGGCAATGCCGCAAATGGGATGTAATTCAGAATTCCATCGCCAACAATCAGCAGGCGGTTTTGCTCCAACATCCGGGCAACTGGCCGCAACAGCGCGTCGCTGAGCGATATGCCAACCTGCTTTAGTTCACGTTCTGACTGCGCAATCCGAAGCTGCTTTTGCTGAGTCGTTTCGAATTTCACGGTCTGGCTGCGCGCTGTCAGCAGGTCGTAAAATTTCTGCGCCTTCGCTTCGATTTCAACCCGTGAAGGCAGCGTAGCAACCTGAAACTGGTTCTGG
Organism: uncultured Heliomicrobium sp.; assembly: GCA_964383955.1. GTDB lineage: Bacteria > Acidobacteriota > Blastocatellia > RBC074 > RBC074 > RBC074. The sequence continues at coordinate 4,381 of CAYLJQ010000386.1, forward strand.
CTGATTGCCCACACGTAGCTGTGCTTTTCGCCCAAGGAGAATTCCAACAACACGGAATCCGCGTCCAGCAGTTGTCGCTGAACGTCTTCCAGGGGAAGAGGCATTGGCCGCATTAGAGCCGCAAAGCGCGGATTCAATTGCCTGATTTTGCTTTGTATCTGTTCATAAGCAGCGCTGAGCCGCACGATCTCCTGTTCGACAGGATCAAGCTCTGCAGCGGGCGATTTCTTCCTTTGCAGCGCCACACGTTCGGCCTTTTTGATCGTCAGTTCCTGCCCCAAATTCCGTTCTTGCTGCAACAACTCCGGGCTGATGCCATCGCGCAAATCAATCCGGTTTTCCGCGATCAGATCAGCCAATGCGCGCGTACGGGCTCTTTCGCTGGCAAGAAATGCTTCGGCCAAATAAGGTTGCCGGGCTTGACCGTCAACCTTTTCCGAAAGCTGATTTGCCGTCTGCAAATTTGCCTGTTGAATCAACAGGTCAATATAAAATTCGTGATATTGCTGGTTGGTTACCGAAAACGATGCTCGCAATTCGGGGTTGATCAGTTGCTGGCGCTGCACTTCAAAAAATGCCAATGCCTGTTCAATTTCAGCGCGCGAAGCTTTGAAATTTCCCAGGTCGCGCTCCACCCGCGCCAGATCTCCGCGAATGTGCGCTTCACGAATCAGATCCCCGGTCAATTGAGCCAGCTCGAGCGCCTTTCGATAATGATCTAAGGCTTCTTCTTTGCGACCGGTGGATTCGTGCAGCGCGCCCAGGTTTTTCAATGTCACGGCTTCGCCGTTGCAATCGGCCAGAGAGCGCCACAGGGGCAGCACCTGCTGGTAATAATTGATCGCAGTCGTTTTATCGCCATTCAGATCATGAAGCCTTGCCAGATTGGTTAATACGCTGGCTTCCAGTTGCTGGTCGCCCAGCGAACGCGAACCGGTCAGCGCAAGCTGGTAAAACTCCATCGCTTTTGCGTTCTCACCCAGAGCTTTGTAAACGATTCCCAGGTTGATCTGTATGCCGACTTCGATTGCTTTGTCACGATGAACCTGATTGAGCTTGAGCGCTGAGTAATAACAATCAATTGCTTTACGTTTGTCGCCCAACGCGACATAAAGCGTGCCCAATGAAGAAAGCGTCAGGCATTCGCGCTGTTGGTCGAATTCCTGGTGGCTGATTTCCAGTGCCTGCAAATAACTTTCCAGTGCCGCCTGATTTTCGCCCACATCCTGCTGCCTCAATGCCAGCAGATACAGCGTGCGAGCTTCTTCCAGCCTATCGTCCCGCTGTACTGGCGATGTCCGCCAAAGTTGCAACGATGCGCGATATTGTTCGATGGCTTCCCTTGCCTGATTGCGATGACTGCTCTTTTGCGTCGCGTCAGCCACCATTCGTTCGGCTTTCACGCGGTCTTCATCGCGAACTGTCGCCGGACGTTGCTCTTCGATTCTGATGACATAACGTCCTACCGGACCTGATTGATTGCCCCGCAATCGCGCACGAACTTCGACGTGATAGTCAGAAGGTTTGCCTTCTGCCAACGGAGCAATTACCGATACATTTTCCTTTCCAACGTAATCGGCTTCGATCAGTTTGGCGCCGTTGCTGTCAAAGAGAGTAGTAACAACCGCCAATTCCTTCTGTTCCACGCTCAGACGCAGATAGTGTCCGGCCTGGAGGGAAAACTGATAACGATGCGTGGCAGTACCAACAAGCTCACGTTCGATTACATCGCCAATTGTAAGTACCACTGTATTTTGTGGCAGGGATTGATTCGAGTAACCGGCTGCTGAAGCTCCAATCCAGTTGGCTGAATATAACCAACTTGCCAACAAGATGATTGAAGTCAAAGACAGACCCTTGTTTAACAGAGTCCGATAGCGACAAAGCATAATAAGCAAGGTTCGTTTGTCTATGTGTGTGTGCTCAGCAGTCAGCTCCCGAACTTTCGCAGAAATCATCTGGGGGAACATTCGTAACTCCGCAAAAAGTTCAGTAATTTGCTGATTAAGCAATCCTTTATCATATGTAGACACTGGCTGGATTCATCGACTTGCCGGAATAGTTCCATTCCGCAAGGCAAAGCCAAGCCTAGTGATACATCTTATCTTCGGCGGATAATCGCAAACCTAGTTGTTCGTTGTGTATTGAGTGTTGGCTGGTTTCAGTGGGGAACGCCTTGCCTCGCAGTTAGCAATGCGTAATTTTGAGCCAACAATGAAATTCCCGCTCAGCATCAGTTCTTTTCAAGAAAAAGTTTCGCAAAGTGAGGTGGACGACGATGCAGGGGTATATTTTTTCAGGCAAACGTCGCAATGCGTAAGGCGAAACATCTCTTTTTAACAGAAGCCGGTAGGAATTTACCCCATCAAACAATGTGGTGCAAGGTCTTAAGCGAATAAATTTCTTACTACGTTTGCCAAT
>CAYLJQ010000387.1:0-6787 GCA_964383955.1 uncultured Heliomicrobium sp.
TTCGTCGCGCACACGCTGTTCAGCCCGTCACTGCACTTCAGAGCGAATATTCGCTTTGGTGGCGCGAACCGGAAGCGGAAATCTTACCCACGCTGGAAGAACTTGGCATTGGCTTCGTTCCTTTCAGTCCGCTGGGCAAAGGTTTCCTGACAGGGAAGATTGACGAAACCACGACCTTCGACAGTACGGATTTTCGCAACACTGTCCCGCGCTTCACGCCGGAGGCCCGCAAAGCCAATCAGGTGGTGGTGGATTTGGTCAGCGACATCGCACAAGGCAAGAACGCGACTGCCGCCCAGATCGCGCTCGCTTGGGTGCTGGCGCAGAAGCCGTGGATTGTTCCCATTCCGGGCACGACGAAGCTGCATCGGTTGCAAGAAAACCTCGGCGCAGTAAACGTTGAACTGACAGCCGGCGACTTGCGCGAAATTGATAGCGCGGTATCGAAGCTCGCCATCCAAGGGGAACGCTATTCCGCAGCGGCACAGAAAATGATCAACCGTTGAATAACCTCAAGAGCAAGAAACATGAAGGTAAAACGTCAGATGTGGTTCGGCATAGCGGCGCTGATGATTTGTTTGGTAGTTGGGACTTCTGCCCAGCCGAATGCGCAGAATCCAAAGACGATCAGCATCACGGGCAATAGTTCGCAACCCCCGCAGATGAGAGAAGCCGAAAACTTCACGGGTTCCGTCGGAGTCGAACCGCTCCTGGAAGCAACTGCCCCTTCGCGTCTGGCTGGCGGTCGCGTCACCTTTGCGCCGGGTGCGCGAACCGCGTGGCACTCGCATCCGTCGGGACAGACGTTGATCGTGACGGCGGGCGCGGGCTGGGTGCAGCAGGAAGGCGGTGAGAAGCAAGAGATCAGGGTGGGTGATGTTGTATGGACTCCTCCCGGCGTCAAGCACTGGCATGGCGCGACAGCCACCGACCGCCTCACGCACATCGCCCTTACGGAACAACAGCCCGACGGTAAGCGGGTCGAATGGATGGAAAAAGTCAGCGATGCGCAATACAACGCGCCAGCCAAAGTGCAAGCCGTTCCTACGCCGGTACGTCTTTCCGCTACAAACAACAGACCGTCGGCAAGAGCCATGGGTGATTTTGCTCCCAAGCTGGCGGAGATTACCGATGACGTACTTTACGCCGATGTTTGGGAACGCCCACAGCTTTCAAAGCGCGACCGCAGTTTAGTAACAGTCGCTGCGTTAATTGCCATGAACCGCCCAGACCAGCTTCGATCTCACTTTGCGCGCGCACGTGACAATGGCGTGTCACAAGAGGAACTGATTGAAACCATTACGCACATGGCGTTTTACGCTGGCTGGCCAAACGCCGTTACGGCGATCGGAGTAGCAAAAGAGGTGTTCGAAAAGAAATAGAGGGCGGTCGAATCGTAAGACTCTACCAAGACCCTACAAGCAGGAGAAAACTATGAGTAACAAAAATACTAAAGAGAATGAAAACTTTGATCAGGGGCGGCGCGAGTTTCTCGGCGCTTCACTGGGTGCAGTTCCGGGCGCTGCGGTTGTAAGCAGTGGCTTGCTGGCATCGGGCGAGGCGTCGGCACAAATCAAAGGTGCCGCTTCGGCAAAGGAACCGATGATAATCGGCTATTCAAACAAGAAAGGCATCCAGATCGAGCGTGTCAGTTATCCGGCCAGGAATATGAATACGGAAATCGCCGCCTACATCTTCAAACCAGCCGGGTTCGACAAGGGCAAAAAGTATCCGGCCATCGTCGTGACCCATCCTTTCGGTGGGGTTAAGGAACAGACGTCGGGTCTTTATTCCGCGTTTTTGGCTGAACAGGGTTTCGTCACTCTGGCCTTCGATAAATCGTATCAAGGCGAGAGCGGCGGTGAGCCGCGTTTGATGGAAGTTCCCGCGCAGCATCTCGACGACATCAGTTGCTCGATTGACTATCTGGTGCGGCAGCCGTTCGTTGCCTCCGACCGGATCGGTTCGCTGGGGATCTGCGCCGGTGGGAGCTACGCGCTTGGCAATGCGCCGACTGAAATGCGCGTGAAAGCCGTTGCCACGGTCAGTATGTTCAATCTGGGCGACGCGCGTCGTCGCGCCATGGGCCTGTTGTCCTATGAAGAGCGGATGAAGCGCCTGAAAGACGCCGCCGAGCAGCGAAGTAAGGAAGTTCGCGGGGAACCGATGCGATTGGTGCAGATTTCGCCCGAATCGCCTGCTGAATTTAACGAAACCACGCCCCCGCTATATCGCGAAGGTTACGATTACTACATGACGCCGCGCGCCAAGCACCCCAATTCGCCCAATCGCTATGTGTTCTCCAGCCTGCCGCTTCAAATGGCGTTTTTCCCTTTCAGCCAGGTGGAAACGATTTCGCCGCGCCCGATCTTGATGATCGTCGGCGAAAAGGCGGACACCAAGTTTTGGAGCGACGAGGTCTATGCCCAGGCGAAGGAGCCGAAAGAGGTCTTCGTCGTAAAAGGGGCCACGCACATAGATATGTACGACAAGCCCCAGTTCGTAACGCCCGCAGTCGCGAAGCTGAAGGAGTTTTTCGACAAAGCATTGTAAAAAGCGGAAAGATTCTATGAATAAGAAGCATCGAAAATTATTCAACGCACTTTGGCTCGTCGCAGCCATCCTTGTTATTTCTGCAAGAGCACAAGAAGTGCGCAAACCGGAGCCGACGTCCTCCGTTGTAAAAGTTGACAGCGGTCAGTTGCAGGGAGTCGAGGCCGATGGCGTGATCTCCTTCAAGGGCATTCCCTTTGCCGCGCCGCCTGTCGGCGAGTTGCGGTGGCGTCCACCACAGCCGACACCGAAGTGGGAGGGAGTTCGACAGGCCACGGAATTCGGACGGAACTGTATGCAGGGACGAGGCGGGCCGCCTCCGGCTGCGCGCCCTGCTGGTGCAGCAGCACCGACTGGCGCGCCTGCGGCCCAAGCACCGTCAGAGGATTGCCTGTATTTGAACGTCTGGCGTCCGGCTGGTTCGGCCGCTCGCAATCTGCCTGTGATGGTTTGGATCTACGGCGGAGGTTTCGTGGGCGGTTCGGCCTCCTCGCCCAACACGTCCGGCGTTCAATTCGCCAAGCAGGGTGTCGTCCTTGTCGCCATGAACTATCGCGTTGGACGCTTTGGGTTCTTCGCATTTCCTGCGTTGAGCAGCGAACGTCCGAATGAGAACAAGGGCAACTACGCATACATGGATCAGCTTGCCGCCTTGCAGTGGGTGAAGCGGAATATCGCCGCATTCGGAGGCAATCCGAACAACGTCACCATCTTTGGTTTCTCGGCGGGTGGTGTCTCCGTCCACAGCATGCTCGCCTCGCCACAGGCACGCGGGCTGTTCCACAAGGCTATCGTGCATTCCGGCGGCTCGCGGGATAGCGGGCTCACCGCCCGACCGCTGCGTGCAGACGGCGTTGACCCAAACTATCCAGTATCGGCTGAGACCATCGGAATCCAGTTCGCGAAATCCATGGGAATCGAGGGGACGGATCAAGCCGCTTTGGCGAAGTTACGCAGCCTCAGTGCCGATGAAGTCCTTCGTGGCGCGCCGCCTCAGCCGGGGGGGGGCTGTGCCATCGTACGAGACGACGCCGATTCTCGATGGCAGGTTGATCACTGAAACAGCAGAGACCGCCTACAAGGCCCGTCGCCAGCCGCTCATTCCGCTGATGCTGGGTAGCAACAGCGCCGATAGCGCAGGCAACCGGATCAGGTCTCGCACCAAGGACGAGTTCTTCGCCCGATACGGCCAGTGGAGCGCCGAGGCGAAGGCGGCCTACGATCCTGACGGAACGACCGACCTTGCCACGATGGTGTCGCGGGCCAACGACGACTTCGGCCAGGCCGAGCCAGCGCGCTTCGCCGCCAACGCGTTCGCTGCTAACGGTTCGCCTGTTTACCTGTATATGTTTTCGTACGTCGCGACGGCGATGCGGGAACAGTTACGAGCGGGGTCTCCGCACGGCGGCGATATCTCGTATGCTTTCGGCACGCTGGGCACAGGCCGCGGCGGCGCGCCAACACCGGAGGAGCTGGCGATCTCGCGGATAGCGCAAAGCTATTGGGTCAACTTCGCCAAGACGGGCGATCCAAACGGAGCAGGACTACCGGCCTGGCCGCGTCACGTCGCCCGCAAAGATCAAATCTTAACTTTCCGCCCCGATGGTTCCGTGGGTGCGGGGCCGGACATCCGCAAAGCACGACTTGACGTAACGGAGAAGGCCACTGAGTCGGGCAAGCGAGCCGACCCGTAATCTAACTTTAGGCAACAAGAGGAGGAAGATATGAAAAGAAGATTGTTCGTAGGCGGTGCGCTGGCTGGGTTGCCGCTCACCACTGCCTTTGCGCAACCGCAAAAAGTAAAAGCCGGAGACATTCCAACCACTACGTTTGGCAAGACCGGCGCGAAAGTCAGCGTCATTGCGCAAGGCAGTGCGCGGATGGATTTACATCCCGATATTCAGTCGGCGGCGGCGCATGTGCGCAACGTATACAACGCGGGCATCACGTATTTCGATTGTGCGCGGGCTTATTGGAACGGTAAGTCTGAAGAGGCTTACGGCATCGGGTTGCAAGGCGTGCGCAAAAACGTTTTTCTCACCACCAAAACGATGGGACGCAACGCCAGCGAAGTCGAAAAGGATTTGGAAACTTCACTGCGTTTGCTCAAGACCGATTACGTTGATCTCTGGCAGGTGCATAACGTGATGAATCAGGCCAACATTGACAAGATTCTGGCTCCCGGCGGCGCGTTAGAAGCTGTGATGCGCGCCAAGCAGGCGGGCAAGTGTCGCTTCATTGGATTCACCGGACATTTCGATCCCGAAATCCACGCGGCGTTGCTGAAAGCGACTGACAAGTGGGAAACCGTGATGATGCCGATTCACGCGGCTGACCACGCTTACTTGAGCTTTGAGAAAACCACTTTACCCGTCGCGGTCGAACGCGGCGTAGGCATTCAAGCAATCAAAGTTTTCGGTAAGGCATTCCTGCTGCGGTCGCTGAGTCCGACTGAATGTTTGCGTTATGCACTGAGCCAGCCGAGCGTTCACGTCGCCATTTGCGGCGCGGGCACGCAAGGCCAGATGGAAGACAACATCCGCACCGTCCAGAATTTCAAAAAGATGACGCCGGAAGAGATTGCCGATGTGCAAAAGCGGTCTATCGCCGGTCAAGGCGTGTATGCCGGAGTAACAATGGAATACTGGAAAAAGAAGGCTTGAATTTTGCGGAGAAAACGCAGTTCGGCTGCGCTTTGGATGAAGAGTTAAACATGAACGCGAAACAGTTTCTATTACTAGGCGCATCTTTGCTCACGTTATGTTTGGTGTGTGTATACGGGAGCGTACCGACAATGCAGAAACAAGACCCACTCGTGCGAATCGCGGAACTCGAAATTGATCCCGCGCATTTGGAAAATTACAAGGCAATGCTGAAGGAAGAAATTGAAGTTTCAATTCGTGTCGAGCCGGGCGTGCTGACCTTATATGCTGTCGCGGAAAAAGAGAACCCCACGCGCATTCGCATTTTTGAAACGTATGCGAATGTAGAGGCTTACCAAGCGCATCTGGAAACGCCGCATTTCAAAAAATACAAAGTCGGCACGCAGGCAATGGTGAAATCACTCAAGCTGGTTGAGACCACGCCCATTCTGCTCGGCGCAAAGGCGAAGTAAGGATATTTCAAAAGCAATCAAGCATCTCGCCATTGATTGGTTGGAGGATTTGATGAAACACAAGCCGCAAAGATTATTCGCGCTGTTCCTGCTCATCTCAGTTACCGCGAGCGCTCAGACGGGCGGAAAGACCAATCTGCCGCCCCTGCAAATCAATGAGCAAGGCAGTTTCGCCATCGGCGGAACGGTCATCACGAATCCGGGTAAGTTTGAGCACTTGCGCCCGACGCCCGACGGGCAAACGTTGCACGGTGATCATGCTTATGTGACTTATCAGCTTCCAGTGAAAGCTCGTCAGCTTCCGCTGGTGATGTGGCATGGCATCGGGCAGTTCTCGAAGACCTGGGAAACGACCCCGGACGGACGCGAGGGCTATCAAACCATTTTCCTGCGCCGTGGATTCGGGGTTTATCTGATTGACCAGCCACGACGCGGGAACGCCGGACGCAGCACGCAACCAGCTACCATTCCGCCTACGCCTGACGAGCAGGGATGGTTTGGCACCTTCCGCCTCGGCATCTGGCCAGACTTTTTTCCCGGCGTGCAGTTTTCACGCGATCCGGAAGCACTGAACCAATACTTCCGCCAAATGGTCCCAAACATCGGCCCGATTGATGGCGAGGTGAATGCGAAAGCTATCTCGGCGCTTTTTGACAAGATCGGGCAAGGAATCCTTGTCACCCATTCGCATAGCGGCGGCTTTGGCTGGCGCACGGCCATCAAGAACCAAAACGTCCGCGCCATTGTCGCTTATGAACCGGGCAGCGGTTTTGTTTTCCCGGAAGGCGAAGTGCCCCCTCCGATTCCAAGTTCCGGTGGGCCGCTGGCGGCGGTTGGCATCCCGCTGGCAGAATTCATGTTGCTGATCAAGATTCCCATCGTCATCTATTACGGCGATTTCATTCCGAAGGAACAAATAGCAAATCCGGGGCAGGATGGCTGGCGCGCACGTTTGGAAATGGCGCGCAAATGGCGAGACGCGGTAAATAAGCGCGGCGGCGATGTAACGGTCGTCCATTTGCCCGAAGCAGGAATACGCGGCAACACGCATTTTCCCTTCTCGGATTTGAACAACCTACAAGTCGCAGACTTGATGTCCACGTGGCTTACCAAAAAAGG
>CAYLJQ010000388.1:0-6779 GCA_964383955.1 uncultured Heliomicrobium sp.
CGGTGATTGAATCAATCCGGTAGCCATAATTCAGCAGCAGGCGCAGATCGCGCGCCAGGGTTGCCGGATCGCAAGAAACATAAGAAATCTGAGGAACATCCATCGCGACCAGGCGCTCAATGACTTGTGGGCCAGCACCAGCGCGTGGCGGATCAAGCAAAACAAAATCCGGGCAAGGCAATTCAACCGATTTGTATTTCAGCCAGGCTTCGACTGACACGGATTCAAAACGAACGTTGGTCACGCCATTGGCTTTGGCGTTTTCAATTCCGTGATTCGCCGCCGGACGATTGCCTTCGACGGCGCAAACCTGATCGAAGGTTTTCGCCAGTTGCAGACTGAACAATCCCACGCCAGCATAAAGATCAACGGCCAGTTTGCCGCTGGCGTCCGCAGTCGCCGTGCGCACCAGTTCTTCCACCAATGGGCGGTTTCCCTGGAAAAACGACTTCACGCCAAAGCCGTAATTGATGCCGCTGATTCGTTGATATGCCGTGCCCAGCGCATCAACTGCGTTCGACTTTCCGTTTTCGCCCGTGGCCGGAGTAACAATGACTTCTTCGTCCCCAACGGTGAACAAAACTCTTGTGGCATCATTCGGGATCAAGGACGGTTCCGCATACAGCCGTTGCAGTTCGCGATTGGCCGCAGGCATCAGAATCAGGCACTTTTCAATTTCGCACACGTCCTGCGATGCAGAGCGGTAATAGCCAATGCGTGTGTGGCCGTCTGAATCGCGGGCAACCTTGAGCTCTGCACGGGAGCGATAGCCAAATTCTTCCGCCGAACGGATTGCAATTTCCTCTGGCCAATCAATGTTGCCAAGCCGCCGAAGCGATTCCCGCACAAACGCGACTTTGGTTTCCAATTGTGCGGCATAGCTTAAATGCTGCAACTGGCATCCGCCGCAATCGCCGAATCGTTCGCACGGAGGCGTTCGTCGGGCGGGCGAAGGGTCGAGGATTTTTTCGATGGCACCGCGGGCATAATTGCGTTCGACTTCGGTGATGCGAACCGTCAGGCGGTCACCAACAGCCGCCAACGGAACAAAAACAGCCTGGGTGCCGATGTGCGCAAGTCCGTCTCCGCCATAAACCAGTTTTTCAATCGAAATTTCGTACGTGTCGCCAATGACGACGGGCGAATGGCCATTTACCAGAGGTCCCAATGTGTCTGCGGTGGTTGTCATAAAGATGGTAGCCGGTATTCGGTAGTCAGAAGTCGGTAATACAAATCTTGCTCATCAGACAGGCTACCGAATGCCGACGACCGAATACTCATCAAAGATAAAACAGACTTAAACGGGGGACACCAAATTTTTCACGCAATCGCCTTGCCACATAATTGCCAAGCGTCTGTTCGTAGACCTCTTTCCCCATGCTTTTTTTATATTCGCGCAGCTTCAGATTGCCTTCGCGCTTGATTTCTTTTAGCTCTTCTTCGCTCACGGCCATTTTCAGCCCGTCAAGAATGGCTTCTTCGATCATGGTCAAATCTGTTTCCAGCGTTTCAGGAGAAAACGTTTTGGCCATCTGCAAATCTTCAACGATCTGTTCCAACCGCAAAGAAACGCGCTCAAGGGTTTCTTTCAATGCCTGGTTGCCGGTGTTCCTGTCGGCCAATTCACTAAGATGCTGCTGATGTTCCGTCAAAAAGTCGTTGATCGTCTTGTGCGTGAAAGGCAGCGAGGATTCTCCTTCGTTGCCGTTGCCATTCGTCACACCATTACTTTCAACCGGCGCTGAACCGCTGCCGACGCGCGAATCACAGAATTCCTGAAAGAGCGCTTCAATTTCCTGCTGGCAATACAGCAGCGAATTGACTTTGCGACCCCGGCTCGTTTTTTGATCGTATCCATCAAACGAATTATTGATGCCCCGCAAAACGACATGCAGCGGGACGCCGCGTTGCTGCCAGCCTTCCATCAACGACCAATCCAGCGGCGATACCAGCATATGGCTGCCGCGTCTTTTGACAAATTCTTCTTCGATTTCGGTAAAGTAATTGAAATAGTTCATCCGCGACGAAACAAACGGGGAAATGCAGGTGTGCGCAATCAACCAACGCTCTCTCTTTTTCTTGCTTGGGAAGCCGACAATCGCATCTTAGCGTGCGTCGAAAACACTGTCTATCGTCATGGGTGTTGAAGTGAGTTGAATCGGAGAAAAAGTGCAAAGAAAAATGCCCGCCTCAATTCAAGGGGTCAAATTCTTGCGCAATCGAGCCACATCGCCGGACAAAATCGTTTTCAAACTTCCATTCGACAATCGCAGCATTAAAGCGCCATCGTCATTCAAGCCTTGCGTTTCTCCCTGAAGCTGCTCTTCATCCAGCGTAACTGTCACGAGCGCACCGCGAGCGTAGCTGGAAAGTTGTTGCCAGCGGTCCAGGATCAAACTCTCTTCGCCGCTTTGCCAATGCAAATACCATCCGTAAAGCTTCTTCAGTAAATGATCCCGAAACTCCTCTACCGCCGTAACCTGACCTGTTTCGATTTTCAATGATGTCGCCGTCGAGTTGAGTTCTTCTGGAAAAGATTGATGGTTCAGGTTGACGCCAATCCCGACAATGATGCGTGGCAGGCCGCTCCCTGCACCGACGCTTTCAACCAGAATGCCGCAAAGTTTGCGACCGTTCACCAGCACGTCGTTCGGCCATTTGATGTCAACGCCGGAAACACCCTGTTCAATGAGCGTTTCCGCAACCGCAATTGAACTCATCAGGCTGAGCAAAGAAATTCGTTTTGAGGTCTGTGGCAACAGAAGCACGGAAAGATACAGCCCATCGCCGGGCGACGAATGCCAGTCGCGATCTCTTCGCCCTCTGCCGGCTGTTTGCTCATCGGCAACCGCGCAAGTGAACTCCGGCGCTCCGGATTGCGATTTCAGAAAGTCATTGGTTGAACCAAGTGTAGCAAAGTGGTGAATCAGGAATGGTGGGCGATGGATGATCACTCGGCAATCTTACATCACCTTTGCTTACGCTGGCTGTATGTTCGAAGAAAAAAAAGAGGCATCGGCAAAGCGCCAAAACGCTGTTCGGTTCGGCAATTATGCGAACTGCTATGCACTGTTCCCTCTTGTGGGAAATTCCTCTCCTTGGGACTTCAATTTTGGGTCAAAGACTTGCTGACGATTTCAGCAACGGCTATGCTAGCGCCCGGTTTTAACCAACGTTTCGCAAACAAGTGCTGACTCGGTCATTCACTAACCTGCCGAGTGCAATCAATTCCAACAAAAATAAGAAGTTAAGAAGTCATGAATTCCAATAACGAAGCTGCTCAACAAATCACCAAAAAATCGCCGTGGACGCCAATGACCATTGGCCTGATCGGGTCAGCGTTGTTGCTGGTTCTTGCAATCGGATCAATGCTGAACCGAAGCGAGAAAGAAACGCCCAAAGTCATTACTCCTCAGGCCCAACCGGGACAGCCGCAAATTGCACAGCAAGCGCCGCCGCAATTGCCAACTGATCTGGCTCCTTCGGTTCTGCAAGCCAGCTTCAAAACACTGGACGGCAAGAACAAAAAGCTGGCGGATTATTCCGGGAAGGTAGTGGTTGTGGATTTGTGGGCGACCTGGTGCGGCCCTTGCCGGCAGGAAATTCCTCACTTGATCGAAATGGCGAATACCTACAAAAGCAAAGGCGTTGAAGTCGTCGGCTTAACGAATGAAAACCCGGCAATGGATGCCGAGAAGGTCAAATCCTTTTCCAAGGAATTCAAAATCAATTACGCAATCGGCTGGGCGGATCCGCAAATGCAGGTTGGGTTGATGAATGGCCGTAACGGCATTCCGCAAACCATCATCATTGGACGCGACGGCAAAGTGAAAAAGCATTTTGTCGGCTTTAACGCCATGATCAGCGTTCCGCAGATGAAAGCTGCGTTGGAAGAAGCCATCGCCGCTGGATAAATTCCAACCCGAAAAAACGATAGACAGGATTTACGAGATTAAACAGGATTGGCCGAGCGAAAAGCCGCCATCTTGTAAAATCCCGTCAGTCCTGTCTATTTGTTTTTAGGCTTAAAGCCATTGCCACGACGCCGAAAATCACCAGCAAGGCTCCTGGCGGAACCAGCCAAATTGCCAAACCCGGATCGCCTTCCGGATGCCAGACGCCCGCCAACAGAAACCCCACGGGCATCATTACTGCGCCAATTCGCAATGCCCATTGCGCCAGTTGCGGTGGCGCGGCAATCCGTTGCGCTGTCAGCGCTGCCACGATCAACACCACGCCGAGCAAGGTTCCGTGCGAATGCGCTAGCCGAAACAGTTCGCGCCGCTGAGGATCGCCCAGATAACTTGGCGCTTTGTATCCCAGCAATCCTTCCAGCAACAGGCCGACCGTCATCCAAACCGCGACGCTCACCCAGCCCTGTCGCAGCATCGAGATAGCATCGCTGCTTTGCTCCTCTTTCGCCATTTCACTCTCCCACTTCCACATCTACATTGACGCGCCGAGCACGCAATCCCGTCGCAAAAGAAAACACTTGTTGCCGCGCTTGCGGATACCGCGCCCACCATTGTTCGACTGCCGATAACCGCACAGGTTCCGTCGCTAAATAATCCGGCTTCGGCAATTTCTGATTGAACGCGGCCAAGCCATTCGCCGCAAAGAAACGCACAATCGGGTAGTTGTCGTTCAAGGCTTCAATCAAAAACGGAGCCGCCCAATTCTTGTCCGGCTTCATGGCTCCGCCGCCGCTTAATGCTTCCGCCGCCATCGCTCGCGTCAGAGCGTCTCCGGCAAACAGTGCGCGCACGCCTTCCGGTTGGTTGAAAATGTCGTCGCTGCCCGTTTGCGCATTGCCGAACCTTTGTGGCCACAGGCGTTTGCTTTCGGCAATCGCCCAATTCACAGACTTGTCCAGATGGCATTGGTTACAGGCGTTCGGAACAAGCTGCGAAGCCGTCAAGCCTGGATCAGGAACTGTAATGTCGTGCGTGCGATGAATTGCCATCACGCCGTAAACCACGCGCGGCATGTGGCAATCGTAACAGCGGCTGCCGATGGATTCGGCTTTGTGGCCCGTATGCGCTGATAATTGAGCGGGTTGCGAGAATTGCTGGTGGCAACTCAAACAAGCTTTGTCGGTTCGGTTTTCGGGTTTGATCTGCCCTTTAACGTCGCCTTCGTGCATGGAATGACAACTCAGACAATTGATGCGGTTGGAATGATCGCCTTTCTGAAAACAAGCTGACCGCAAAATGCCTTGATACTCATAAGCTGTCAGGCGCGGTGAACCGTTCTGCCAAAATCTTGCAGCAAAGGAAAACTCGCCGATTTTGGTTTCACGCATCACGGGGCGATAAAACTTCGCCAGATCGTCTCCGGCGTTGAACGGATCGCCTTTGGTCAAAATCTCCTGGATGCGTTCCATTGGCTGTGGCACTCGCTGGCCGTGGCAATGCCCGCAAACCATCATCGAACGTTCCGCTGCCAGCTTCTTGGGATTGATGATTTGTTTTTCGGCGTCGGTCATTCGCCATAGTTCACGCGTCAGCGGCGACGAAGCCTGCTCTGCATGTGCCGCAGCCGCTCCGTGACAAGCTCCGCAGGCGATGCCGAGTTCAGCGACTTCCGTTGAAAACTTGTTGCGGACTTTCGTGTTCATCTGGGGCTGCGCTTTGACGTTGTGGCAAAACACGCAGTTTTGATCCCAGACGGCTTGATGCTGGAAGTAATTGTCACCGTCCGGGTAAAAGAACGACCCGTTCAAACTCATCCAGCGGCGATTCGTCAGGTCATACGCTAGCGGCAATCGAACGTATTGATCTCCCTGGCGGCTGACATATTGCTCCATGCGGCGCGAACCTACGGTGCGATCAATCCCATAAACCTGCCGCCGTCCATCGGCAAAGCTCAGCGTCATAGAGAATTTGTCGCCACTGCGTTCCATCTTTGCTTTGACGCCCAGATATTCAAACGAATTGTCGCGGGTGAAATCGCCTTGCACGGTTTCCGGCCTGGCTTCCTGCGTCATGCGGCTGTGATGCGTTTGCCGCCAAGAAGCGAAATGATCCGAATGGCAGGCCAGGCACTTTTGCGAATCCAGATAATCGGCGTCGGCTTTCCCTGCCCTAATCCCTCGATACGTGGGCTGCGAAGCAAAGACCATCGCAGCCACAACCACAGCGGCGGCAGCGGTTAAAACTGCGGATTTGATGACGATGGTTTGCATATTGAAGCGACGAAAGCGCGGCGAGGGTAAGAAACCAATTCCTTGAAGTCAATCTACGGCAAGCATCCCAAACTGCACAGTTCGACTATAATCGCGCCACTGAAAATCATTGGCAGTGAAAAGGAGGACAAAGATGAAAACGGTATCTGCTTTTGTGCTTGCGGCGATTGGCTGCGCCTTGGCAATTTTGAATGTTGCCAGTTGTACCGCCGCCGGTTCTTCAAACGAAACCAAACCGCCAGTTCAACCTGAAACGCGATTGGCATCGCCCACAGCTTCGCCAGTTGCAGCCAATCCCCTCGCTGGAGAAACCGCAATGCTCGCCACCGTAGAAAGTCTGGTCGCAGCCAACAACGAATTCGGCTTTGACCTGTTCAACCAACTTCGCAGCCAGGATAAAGACAAAAACCTGTTCGTTTCGCCGCTCAGCATCGCAACCGCGCTGGCGATGACTTACAACGGAGCCGCAGGCGAAACGCATCTGGCGATGAAACGCACCTTGAAATATGGCGAAATGAATCACGCCGACATCAATCAATCCAGCGCCGCGCTGATGGCGGCGGGCAAGTCCTGCACCGGCAGCCTGGATGCCAAC
>CAYLJQ010000389.1:0-6770 GCA_964383955.1 uncultured Heliomicrobium sp.
CTTGCCAGCGCCCGTCCGTTTCGTCGTGGAAGAGTACGACTGTATGTGGGAACGGCATGTCAATGCCTGCATCGTCGAGCGCCAGTTTAATGCCCGTTGCCACGCGGTCGCTGACGGCCAATACGTTTGCCTGCTGCGACATGACCCAGAAATAGACGTTGAAATTCACCGACGACGGAGCCAGTTCAGCGACATAAACCCACGGGCCAGGATCATCCAGTACTCCGTCCGTTTCTTTCAGCACACGATGAATCGTCGCGCGCGCCTGCTCAAGCGAATCCGGGTAGCCGACGCCCACCGTAAATCGGACGCGCCGTTTGTCGTAGGCCGTGCGGACAAGCACCGCGCTCGTATACACATCGCCGTTCGGCAGGACGGCCCGTTCGCCTTCGTAAGTCTTGAGCCGTGTGGAGCGTACGTTGATCTCTTCGACTGTGCCTTCGTAATTCCCACTGCGAATCTGATCGCCGACCACAAAAGGTTGCCGCCAGAGGATGAGGATACCGGCAAAGAAGTTTTGCAGGATGTCCTTGAAAGCGAATCCGATGGCGACCGACGTGATGCCAAGTCCCGTAATCAAGTCGCCCGGTTTGAAAGTTGGGAATATAACAACTGCCGCCACGAAAATGCCCAGCGCCGAGATGACCAGCATTGCGAGACGGCCCAGCAGATCGGCCAAGTTAACATCTAGCCGCGTGCGTTCACCCGCCGTCCTAATTGCGCGCTTGACGATCCGCGCCAGCAGCAGGAAAGTAAGAAAGACGATTATGCCGATCACGATGTAGGGCGCACGCGCGACCAACGATTCTCCCAACCCTCTGATTGTGCGCCACACCACCCTTACATCGAATTCCGCCGGCGAAGTGGACGGTGTCTGCATGGCAAAAGATAGTACCAATTCACTGATCATTAAATATTATCCTCTCGAAGCAAATATGCTCATGAAGGGCAACCACCGGCCAACTCGGTCAGGATTCGACGCCGGCTTGATTGTCCCGCAGCCCGCGAATCTCTGCTCGCAGCGCCGCGATCTCGGAAGTGAGCGCCTTGATTGAGTCAGCACCTGCTAATTCCGCTTCCTCACTTTCGGCGTCACGCCCGACGAAGAAGGTCGCCAGCGTGGCAGTCACATAGCCGAAGACGGCGAAGCCGTAGAGCGAGAGCAGGAAACAAAGCACGCGGCCTTCGCCCGTATGTGGCCAGTATTCCGAGCCGAGCGAAGTGAGCAGCATCGCTGTCCACCAAAGCGCCTCGCCGTAGGATTTGAAGCCATTCGGAATTTCATTCTCAAACGCGAACATCCCCGCCGCCCCGGCGAAGGTCACCAATCCAGTCAACCCGATGACATAGCCGAACCCACGCCGCCCCAGGCTCGCGCTGAGCGCCTTCATTCCACGGTTGAGCGAGGTGACGACGCGCACCACCCGCATTCCGCGCGCGGCTCGTGCCACCCGCAGTAGTCGCACCACTCGCACCACGCGAAAAACACGCAACGCGGGAACCAACAGCGCAATGACCGTCAACCAATTGCTTTTCAGGTAAGCCCGTTTGTGCGGCGCCAGCATGAATTTCACACCAAAGTCCACAATGAAAATAACCCAGATGACCGTCCCAGCCGTTTCTAACAACGGACTCAAGCCCCAGATCAATTCCACGACCAGAAACGCCAGCCAGACGAAGCCGAGCACAAGCATCGGCGTTTCGAGCCAATTTTCCAGCAGTTGTAAAACTTCACGGCGCTCCTGATTGAGCGCATGCTTTGTCGCGTTCTGACCAGATTCCATGCCAACTTCTCTTTCCTGGGGATTGTTGTAATTATTCGAGAAAACCTTCGGCGCGGTATTCGTCTAGCTTGCGGTAAAGAGTTTTGCGGTCCAGGCCGAGCAGTTCGGACGCTCGTTTTTTATTGCCTTCGGTGCGGCGCAGGATGTCGAGGATGTATTCGCGTTCGAGTTCGCGCATCGTCAGTATCTTTTCGCTGGCACGCGCGATCACGGCGGCGACCGCGCCGGTCGTGCGAATACGCTCCGGTAGGACCTCCGCCGTGATGGCCGCACCGGTGGAAAAAGCTACCGCACGTTCAATCGCGTTTTCCAACTCGCGCACATTCCCCGGCCAGGAATAGGCTGTCAAGATCGCCAGCGCCTCCGCCGAAACTTCCAGCGGCATACGATTGGCGGCCTGGCAACATTTGGTGATGAAGTGGTCGGCCAACAGCGGGATGTCCAGCGGGCGGTCTCGCAGCGGCGGCACACGAAGCTGGATGACGTTCAATCGCCAGAACAAGTCTTCCCGGAACCTGCCTTGTTTCACGTCTTCTTCCAGGTCGCGATTTGTCGCGGCGATGACGCGCACATCCACCTTCCGCTCCACATTTGCTCCAACGCGACGCACTGCGCCATCCTGCAACACGCGCAGCAGCTTCGGCTGCATCGCCAGAGGCAACTCACCGATTTCGTCGAGCAGGATCGTGCCGCCGTCAGCGGCCTCGAACAATCCCAGGCGCGCCTGCTTGGCGCCGGTGAATGATCCCCCCATGTGGCCGAACAACTCAGACTCGATCAGTTCAGCCGGTATCGCCGCGCAGTTGACGGGGACAAAATCGCCTTTACGTTCGGTTGCTTGACTTGAGATTTGATGAATGGCGCGGGCGACCAACTCTTTGCCCGTCCCTGATTCGCCGGTGACCAGCACCGTACTCGAGCTGCGCGCGGCGACGCCGATCAACTCGAACAGCTTCTGCATGGGGCGCGACGCGCCGATGATGCGCTCCGGTGCGACGGACATGCGGCGCAGACGCGCTTGTTCGCGCTGCGGAGCGCTGCGGGCGAGGGCTGCTTCGACGGTCATAAGCAAATCGCGGTTGGAAACCGGCTTGGTCAAGTATTGGTATGCCCCCGCTTTGACCATCTCGACGGCCTGCTCGACTGAGCCGAAAGCCGTAATCACGATGACCGGCGTCTCTCCGCGAGATTCACGCACGGCGGCCAGCAGCTGGTTGCCGCCAAGGCCCGGCATCTGTACGTCGGTCACAACCAAATCAATCATTTGATTGGCTCGCTCAATCTGCGCCATCGCCTCGCGGCCATCCGCTGCCGTGGTCACGGTGTATCCTTCGTCTTCCAGCAACTCCTGCAACAGATCGCGCAGGTCCTCGTTATCTTCAGCCACCAGAATGCGTGCGTTCATGTTGATCCTCTGGTTCGGGTGCTATCGTTGTTAGCGGCAGCCAGCAGGTGAAAGCCGCACCGCCTTCCGGACGATTGGTCGCTTCTATCCAGCCGCCGTGCTCCTCCGCAATTCGGCGAGAGACGGACAATCCCAATCCCGTTCCTTTTCCCACCTCTTTTGTGGTGAAGAATGGGTCGAAGACGTGCGGCAGGTGCTCAGGCACGATTCCCACACCTGTGTCCGATACACGCACGCCCACAAACCTTGCGCTGTTCTTGGCACCCACTCCCGGCAGGGATTCGGTCGGCGGTCCACTCATCATCTCGATCTTTAACTGGCCACCTTTGACTTCCATTGCGTGCAGCGCATTTACGCACAGGTTCATTAGAGCTTGGTGCAGCAACGCTCGATCTCCAACAACCCAGACACCATGATTTGAATTCACGGTGATGTTTACGCCTGATTGCCGCGCTTCTTCTTCCAGCAGTTCCACTACCCCGTCGAACAATGAAGACAGGGCCAGCGACTCTCGCCGCAAATGGAACGGGCGCGCCAGCGTGAGCAATTGGCGGACAATACCGGTGATTGCGTCTGCTTGTGCGCCGACGATCTCCAGATTCCGCAGCCGCTTCTCAAGCGGCGCTTCTGGCCGGTCGCGCATCATTTCCACGCGGCCTTTGATGACGTTGAGCGGCGCGCCCATCTCGTGCGCCACGCCCGCCGCCAGACGGCCCACCGTGGCCAGCCGTTCGCTGTGCCGCAGTTCGCGTTCAAGCACCAGCCTCTCTTCCGACTCCCGTTCTGCCCTCGATCTTTGCTCGACCAAGCTTTCGGCCATGCGATTGAACTCGCGTGCCAGCTCGTTGATTTCGTTGCCGTTGCCCGGGACGATGACGCGGAACGCCAGGTCGCCTTGCCCAACAGCCTTGGCGCCCATCAGCAACTCTTTGATCGGCCGCAGCAGGTTGTGGCGCATAACCAGGATCACCAGCATTATGATCGCCGCAAACAACGCCAGCGTGACCAGTGCAATGTCGCGCCGCGCACGGATGCTGTCTGCCTTGATGAAATCGGTCGGCTGTGAAATCTCCACCGCGCCACGCCGCGCTGCGCTGATACGCACAGGGAGAATGACGGAGAAGACCTCCTGTCCATGCCGCCCCTGAACGAGTTCGGCTGGCTGCCCAGTGGTGATGACGCCGGTGATGATGCCGCGAACCTCCGGACTGCCGGCGACCTCGCCGGCCAGCAGCGGGTTGGAGAGCATGGCCGTGCGACCTTCTTCGTCAAACAGGATGACACTGAAAACTCTTGGATTTTCGCTCAGATGGTCAATCAGCCGTTGCGCGTCGCTGATGCGCCCGGCACGATAACTGTCTTCCAACGCGAGTTGCAGCGTAACCGCATGCGCGTTCAGTTCATTTCGCCAGGCCCGCGCCAAAATCTCCTGCCGCTGTCGCAACAGATAAAACCCGGCCAGGGCCATTACCAGGCCGACGGCCGCGGTCAGAAGCAAAATCAATCTCGTACTCAGGCTCATGCTACGGCCTTCCTTCGCCAGCGACGACGCCGGCACTGCTTACTGCTTGACGCCAGAATTCAAAGTCTGTGCAACTTATCGGCCAGTCAGGCGGTCAGCCTGTAATAGCGGCTTGCTTATCGTGGGATGTTAGTGCGGCAGTCCGCCCAATCTCTGCCGACTATAGCGGCAGCCATCATAGAACTATGATTTTTGATCCGCCAATCGCACGGCGGACGCCGCGATTGTAGCGTCCGCCCACTTCCGAGTCCCAGAATGCCACATGCCCCTGCTTCAGCGCTGCCTGAACCCCTTTAAAGATCGCGCTAAGTCGCTTTTTGACAGCATTTATATTTATCGGGCAATGGCACGTTGCTTGTACTAATCAACTTTGAAAGTGACTGATAGTTCAGAGCTCGACCGCGTGCCGTCATCGGCACTTAGAGGAGAAGCTCAATGCAATACAAAGAAAACAAAAACGGCTGGCTGGAAGACTTGAAGCGCCAACTTCAAACCTGTCCGCACTGCGGGCAACACTGGTTGATCGTTGGCTTAAAGAATGGCGAGGCATCATTGCCGTGATTGCGGCCAGGGCTTCGTTATCAAGTTGGCGCATTGTCTTAACGACTGGCCACCGAATAAGCAGCAATGCGACACCGGTCAATCGCGCCAGCTTCAAGCTACGAGAGCGAAGTTCAGGCCGCCGCGAAATGACCCGGAACCCGGCAGGCAACGGTGAGCGGTCAGGTCGTAATCGGCCGCCACCATAGCCACTTATCAACACAAGGAGAATCGAACAATGTTCAAACTATCTACGACCCTCTTCGCACTGGCGCTATTTGTCACGCTGATCTTCCATCATCAGAGGCCCTTCTCGACAAAGGCGCAACAGCCGCTGCAGCCGATGCAACAAGACCCAATGCCTTCACAAATCGCGCAGCCCTTACTGCCGGTTCTGCGCGAGTACCGTGGCGTCAAGCTGGGGATGAACCGCGAACAGGTCAAGGACGCAATGGATAAACCATCTCAGACTAGTAAAGATTGGGATGAGTTCAAGTTGAAGGACAATGATTTGATGACCGTTCGCTACGACGATCAAGGCGCCGTCAAAACTATACAACTCTATTTCACGGACGCCGCGCGCGCGCCTGAGTGGGAAAAAGCCGTTGGCAGTGCAGAAATACAACAAAAGCCCAATGGCTCGAAGTTCGCTCGTGCAGTAATCAAAGAGGAAAACTTCTGGATAACCATGTATCAAAATAGCAGCGGCGAGGTTACGACCATCACGATCAGCCGTTGACGACAAGATGGCAGACACGTCAACAATGCCATTGGCAAACACCGGACAATGGCGATACGTTTTCGCCGTAAATTTCCGGCAATGAAGGGAGACAGGCATGCCAGACAGGCGCAATTATCACGTTGGATACGTCGCAAAGGAGCACCGTCATAACTATCGCCGTGAGCTGGATTCGCGATTCAGGGACGAAAGCGTTGGTAAGAAAGTACAGGAATCGCTCAGCGAAGTTTGCGCGCTGCTCAAGGACCAGGAAGAGATTGAGTTTTGCAGAATCGAAGTCACTGTCAATCAGGGAATCGTAATGCTGCGAGGCGAGGTGGGAAGTTGTAAGGTCAAGCGCCTGGCTGAAAATGTTGCTCGCTCGGTCGAAGGGGTTAAGCGAGTCTCGAACCAGTTACAGACCGAAAAATGCCAGCGCCACCAGTCCCAGCAGCCATCCCGCCAGCACCTTGCCCTGGTCCCACAAAAGGAAAGCGAAAGGTGAAATCAGGCCGCAGCCGGAATTGCAATCTTCAGTGTTCTTTCGTGCCAACAGCACTGGGGGCAGATTGAGCATGGCTCACAGTTGGGGCCATTGCCCAGCGGTGTTGTTGTTCCTGGCGCACGACCTCGACTGAGCATGGCGCTTGCGAAGCAATGGCAGCGGAGGTGCTGCCGATGAAGATGCGGCTAAACATATTGTGCTGGTTGCGGCCAACGAAGATGCAATGCGCCTCCCACTCCTCGGCCTCATCCACCAATACACGTTTCGGCTTGCCTTCGCGAATTGAAGTCGAAACA
>CAYLJQ010000390.1:0-6769 GCA_964383955.1 uncultured Heliomicrobium sp.
AATTGCTTCAATTCACGCACATCGTGAAAGCCTCGACCATCAGGCAGCGAGCCAGATGCATCCACTGGCTGAATGTAACGGAAAGCGAACTTTTGCCCGTTCTTGCCGACGCCAAGAGCTTTTTCGCCATCGGCCAAAGCGCGGTATTTGTCGCGCCAGCCACCGAAAACGTCAAAGTTTTCGAGCGCAAATCCCGCCGGATCAATTTTGGCGTGGCAGACATTGCAGCTCGCATTGGTGCGATGTTTTTCCAGCTGTTGCCGCAAGGTTGTTGCGCCGCGAATGTCCGGTTCGACAGCGGGCACTCCGGTGGGCGGAGGCGGAACGGGTTTGCCCAGAATGCGTTCCATCATCCACGCACCGCGCACGACAGGCGAAGTCGTCGTTCCGTTGGCGGTGACTTTCAGCACGCTGGCTTGGGTCAGCAACCCACCACGCACAGAATCCGGCGGCAAAGTCACGCGGCGAATTTTTGATCCCTGGACGCCGGGCAAGCCGTAAAGATTCGCCAGCCGTTCGTTAATCATCACAAAATCCGAAGCGATCAGGTTGCGCGCAGGCAAATCCCCGCGAATGAGTTCGGCCAAAAATGCGCGCGTTTCTGCCGTGGATGATTCGACCAAATGATCATCGAGATAGTAATCGGAATATATCAACTCATCGGGCGACGTGATGTTTACCTTGCGCAGATCAAGCCAGTAATCCAGAAAAGCCGTTACGAAGCGTTGTTCTCGTGGATCACCGACCATGCGGTCAACTTGCGCGCGCAATATCGCAGGCTTGTGTAGAGCCCCTCGCTGCGCAAGGTCGCGCAAGGCGGCATCCGGTTCGGAATTCCACAAGAAATACGACAGCCGCGAAGCCAACGCGAAATCATCCAACCGTCCCGGCTTTTCCTCCAGCGTCGTAAACGCAGGCGAACACAGCACGGCGGAATACGTTGTAATCATCGCTTCGGTGAAGCTGCCGCTGTTTTTGTGTGCTGCGTCGAAGATTTTCAGAAAACGATCGGTGTCCTCTTCGATGGCTTGTGGAGTCGTGTGGCGATACGCGCGTTGAAGGAAACTCCGCAACAACCTTGTAGCGTCGGCGTGAGGTTGCGCGGATTTCACACCACAAACCTTAGTCAATTTTTGATTGGGATTTTTCGCGCGCTTGGCGGCCTGAGCGTCGGCAGTTTCCTCGTCTTCCAGGTCAAGCAAGGGCTGTCCGGCCACTGCATCTTTACAATGAATCGGCAGGTCGCCGAAAAGCAGCCGATGCCCTTTCGTCGGCCATTCGTCTCCGGAAGACTTATCGAAGATCGGGCCAATAACCTCCAGCCAACGGAAAGCAACACCAGGCTGTCCGTCTTTTTCCGCCAACGGGTTGCGCCAGTTGGGAGGACGCGAACGGAACAGCCGCACGGCATCAGGTCGAATGGTTTCGTCTTTCAGCAAATACACTTCGACTTCCTGCACGGAAGCTTCGGGCGAAACGTCTACGTTGGCCAGATAGCGCATCTGGCGCGGCGGAACTTCTGCGTACAGGGTGATCGGTTCGTGCGTGCGTCCGGGGAAGGCTTCAGTTCGGCTGGGATGAAACCATTTATCGCCAGGCTGTGGCCCAGCCCAAAACGAATGCGCGTTGAGCCGGAGCTTGTAACGTCCTGGCGCAGGCGCTTTGAATTGATTGAAGCGAATTTCCAGCGGTTCGTAAGAACTGGCGACGACACCCATGCTTTCCAGTTCGCGTTTCGCTGGATCGGCTGCGCCAACGGTCATCGGCGCTTTTTTCTCCAGCACGGCAACATCGGCATCGTTGCCAACTAGCGGAAACGTCGCGCGTTCGGTATAGGTGTTGAATTGGGAGAATTCGATGTGCGCCGTAAAGCCACGCTGTTCACGGGCGTAATAGCGCTTGGTGACAGTTTCCGGCTTTTGTTCGTAGCGGGCGATGACTTCGCGCAAGGCGTATTCCGCCGCAGCCAGATACCGGCTGATCTGCACGTGCGATACACCAAGCGCATTGCCGGATTTATTGAACCGGTAAGCTTCGCCGTCTTCGGGCAACAAATCTTTGACTTGCAGCCACGGCGCGCCGAGCAAATCGCGTAGCGTGTTTTCGTATTCGTAACGATTCATTCGCCGCAGCACCGCACGGCCTTCGCGGCGAATCCGTGAGGCATCCGCCACGATCATCGGTTGCGCAAGATTTATGAGAAAGCTGGCACGCTCGGCTTCGCCGGGCTGAGGCGCACCTTTCGGCGGCATTTCGCCATCGTGAACGCGGTCGTGAACTTTCACCCACGTAGCAAAGGTCGTCGCGTCGTTGAATTCTGGCTTGAGCGCCGTCAAATCCAAATTGCCTTTTTTTGTCGTGGCGTTATGACAGCCGTAGCAATTCGTTTCCAAAAACGCCCGCGTGTCGGGTGCGCCGCTGACATCGGCGTTTAGCGGTTGCGAATGTGGATAGACTGCCCACCAGATTCCAAACATCGCGATGAAAATCGCCAAGAGCTTGAAGCGTGATTTCATAATTACTCTGCCTTGAATTTGACGATAAACGAATCGTTTACAGCATAGGTGAGAACTTGCTGCGTCGCCAAACGATATGCGTGTTCCGCTACCAATTGGTGATTGATCCGTCAGGTCGCCGGAACGTCGTAATTGGATGGTTCCGTTTGGTAAATTCCGCTATCAATTTCAGCTTCGACGCGTCGAATTCCACACCCAATCCAGGGCGTTCATTGGGCCAGATTTTCCCGTCTTTGAAGTCGAAAGTTTTGGGCAGGTAATCAATGCCATCGGGCTTATACAGCCCGGCCATTTCCATCATCACCGGTCCTGAAAAACTGGTGCAGACATGCGAAACGGCAACTTCACTGACTGGCCCGGTGAAATGCGGTGTCAAACCAACATAATGCGTTTCGCACATGGCCGCCAACTTGGCGTATTCCGTAATGCCGCCGCAGTTCGGAATCGTAATGCGGTTGTAATCAATCAGGTGCTGTTCGATCAGTTCGTTGATGTCCCAGCGCGTGCTGTGCTGTTCTCCCACGGCAATTGGAACTTTCACTTGTTTGCGCAATTCGCGGTACACCGCGTTGTTTTCCGACCGAACCAGGTCTTCGCAAAAATACGGTTCCAACGGTTCGAGCAGCGTGCTTAATCGAACGGCGTCCGGGAAATCC
Organism: uncultured Heliomicrobium sp.; assembly: GCA_964383955.1. Classification (GTDB taxonomy): domain Bacteria; phylum Acidobacteriota; class Blastocatellia; order RBC074; family RBC074; genus RBC074. The sequence continues at coordinate 3,173 of CAYLJQ010000390.1, forward strand.
AGCCGCGTATGATAATCAATTGCCCAATCAGCGTCGGGGCCGATGGCGTCACGAATCTGCTGACAATGCTCGAAAGTTTTTCGCACCATCCGTTGTGAAACGAAAGCCGCGTTATTCCCTGGGTCGGTGACCGAAGTGCGGAAGGCTCGATACCCGGCTTCAATGGTGGCCTTTGCGTTTTCCTTTACGCCGCCTGGCACGCGTATCGCGCCAGTCGAATAACACTCGATATGTTCCCGCGATTGCCCGCCAAGCAGTTGCCAAACCGGCACGCCCAAAGCTTTGCCTTTGATGTCCCAAAGCGCCATATCTATCGCGCCAATGGCATGCAACTTTTCCCTTCCCGCAGGATAAAAACGCCCGCGCATCATCAATTGCCAGCAATGATCAATGCGCGCCGGGTCTTCGCCAATAATCATTTCCGCGCATTCCCGAATCCCATCTACATAACCGCCTTCGCCGATGCCAGTGATGCCTGCATCCGTTTCTACCACGACGATATGCATGCTCTGGTTGACCATCGGGCGTGAAAGCGGCGATTCGTAATAACGAACTTTCGTAACTTTCATTTTGGGCACCGGAGCACCCAAGGCTTGCGGCAATGACGCGCTCAGCCAAATGCCAGCCGCGCCAAATGCAGATGATTTGAGAAAGTGACGACGATTCATTTTGGCCTCCTTATTTATTCCCTGTCAGCGGAGCATTCAGTTGCCGCAACGTCTCCGGTTCGACTTTGATGACTTTGCGGTCGTAAGTCATCAAGCCGTTGACTTCGCCTTCGACGTCTGTGGTCTGCGTATAAACGGCCGCTGACATTCCCAGCTTTTGTTTCATCGGAACCAGCGCATCCATCTTTTTGCGCAGCGCGTTCAGGTAAGCCGTTTTATCCTGGTATGTCTGATAGCCCCAGTTTCGCATTTGCGGGTTCCACAAATGATCGGTAATTGGCCAGCCCACGCCGCCGTATTCGCCGACGACAATGGCGCGGTCGGCTTTCGGTTCGGGTTGTAGCGGAACTTCGTGGTAAGTGTGAATGTCGTAGAGTTCGCCAACGTTCATATCCAACCAGCCGCTGTTGGCATTGACGACGCGGCTTGGATCAATGGCTTTCGTCCATTGCGCCAGGGCTTTGGATTCGTATTGTCCCCAACCTTCGTTGTTGACCACCCAAATCACAATGCTCGGCGCGTTATGCAGCCTTCCCATCATCCGGCGCATTTCCAGTTCGTGTTGTTCTCGGCTGGAAGACAAACGGAACGGTTCGCCTTGATCCCTTTCTGAATTCCGAAGCGCGTAGCTAAAACCCGATGGCATGTCCTGCCAAATCAACATGCCAAGCTTGTCGCAATGGTAGTAATAGCGCGCGGGTTCGACCTTGATGTGTTTGCGAAGCATGTTGAAACCGGCTTTGCGCAGCCATTCGATTTCCCATTTCATCGCTTCGTCGGCAGGCGGCGTGTGCAATCCGTCCGGCCACCAGCCTTGATCCAGTGGGCCGTGCTGAAACAGCGGTTGGCCGTTCAGCAAAATCGCCGGTTGCCCTGCAACCGTTCCCGGGCCAATCGAAACTTTGCGCATGCCGAAATAGCTGGTCACAACATCCAGCGGAGCGCCTTCGATTTCAGCTTTGGCGTAGGCATCGCGTTCCAATTGGCCGAACCGCTTCGGGCGATCTTCCGGCTTGGGATTCGGCGGCCAGGGATTTTTCACGCGAACCAGTTCCGCTTTCAGGTCATACAAAAACGGATCGGCAGGCGACCACAGACGGGCGTTCGGAATTTTCAGGGAGCTTTCGCGATTGATGCGGATTGTGGTTGTCGCAACCGTTTGCCCTGCGGCAGAAGCAGTCACTCTGACGGCATACGTGTCATCGCCAATCGCAGTGTTGGTCAACGCAATAACGCTTAACGTTCCGGCGTCTACGTTTGGCGTCAACCGCAACTCTGCCAGGTTCAGCGTGGCAGGAACCGGTTCCATCCAGACCGTTTGCCAAATGCCCGAAACAGGCGTGTACCAGATACTTTGCGGTTTCAGTTGCTGTTTGCCGCGCGGCTGTTCTCCCATGTCCGAAGGATCGGTAACTGCAAGCAGCAATTCGTTTGCGCCATCTTTCAGAAAAGGCGTCACGTCAAAGCTGAATGAATCAAATCCGCCAGTGTGCGCTCCGACTAGCCCGCCGTTGACCCACAACGCGCATTCGTAATCTACCGCGTCAAAATGCAGCAAAATGCGTTCGCCTTTCCAAGCCGCAGGCACCGTCACCGAACGCCGATACCAAAGACGCTGATCGGGTTGGAAACTCTTGCCAACACCGGAAAGCGCCGCTTCCACGGCAAATGGAACCAGAATTTGTCCGTCGAATTTTGTCGGCGCGGGCGCGGTTTTGGCAGCGATGGCGTATTCCCATAAACCGTTCAGGTTCTGCCAGCGTTCGCGGACAAATTGCGGTCGCGGATATTCGCGCCAGGCATTTTCGGGCGTGACTTTTTCTCCCCACTGCGTCATCAATGTGACCGGCGCGGGTTTCCATTGTTGCGCGGAAGTGGCGGTGACGATCAAAAAAATCGCCAACAAAGCAATTGCGGGTGCTCGTTTCATTATTGTTCCTGTTGTCAGTTTTGGAGGTCCTTCCTAGCGGAAAGCCAATCTACGATTCAAAGAAAAGTTCGTCTACATAACACCACATCCAATCTTCGCCGGGTTCGAAGGAGCGAATCATCGGATGTTTCGTCTTGTGGAAATGTTTCGTCGCGTGTTTGCCGGGCGAATTATCGCAGCAGCCCACGTGGCCGCAGGTTAAACACAAACGCAGGTGTACCCAGGAGCCTCCGTTGCGCAAACAATCCTCACAGCCTTTGGCGCTGGGAGTCACGTCCTGAACTTCAGCCAGATGCTTGCAGGTTTCGCTCATTGATCTTGCTCCGTTGAATTTGCCGGCGAGAGCGTCAGGGGCAGCCGCACCTGAAAGCAGGTGTCACCGGGTTTTGAAGTCACACGGATTTCACCGTGATGTTTACGAACAATGCGGTACACCGTGTCCAATCCCAGCCCTGTGCCTTCGCCCTGTGGTTTGGTGGTAAAAAACGGCTCGAAAATGCGCCCCTGAATGTCGGGCGGAATGCCCGGACCGTTGTCATTGATTTCGACCAAAATGGAATCGTGTTTGACCGAAGTGCGAATCCACAATTTGCCTTCTCCCTTCATCGCATCAATCGCGTTGACGATCAGGTTGGTCCAGATTTGGTTCAATGCGCCGCCGTAAGCCGTGATGCGCGGAAGATCAGGCGCATATTCGCGAATCACTTCCACCCCGCGTTTCAGCTTGTGATTCAAAATGATGAGCGTGTTTTCTAATCCTTGATGCACATCCACGTCCTGCAAATCCGAACGATCCATGTAGGTGTACTCTTTGATCGCACGGACAAGTTCGGAAATTCGCGACATGCTTTGTTCGATTTCCCGGACTAATTCCTGTGATGCCCAGGCGGATTCCAGCCAATGCAGCGCATCATTCAGCGCTGCGCCTTTCAAACATCCTGCCAGCTTTTCCAGTTTTTCCTGATGCAAACCGGCGCGTACAAATGTCGGCGCAAGTTT
>CAYLJQ010000391.1:0-6761 GCA_964383955.1 uncultured Heliomicrobium sp.
CACATCAAGTTTGAATCTTCCTTTGCCGGGTCGGAAATTGTCACGAATCAACTGGTGATGGGCGTTGACGCTGATGTGGCGATTTTGTCCATCGAGCGAAATGCAGAGCGATTGTTGCGCCCGGATGTGACCCACAGCGATTGGCGCAAACTGCCATATGGCGGCATCGTCAACCGAACGCCGATCGTGATTGTCACGCGGGCGGGGAATCCCAAACGCATACTGGATTTTACGGATTTGGGCAGACCTGGCGTCGAAGTCATCCTTTGTGATCCGACTTCTTCCGGCGCTGGCAATTGGGCTTTGGTTTCCATTTACGGCTCTGAGCAGATCAAATTAGAAAAGCGGACCGGAGCGCGCAACCCTGAGGCTTCTGTTGAATTGTTTCGGCGAATCATCAAAAACATTCGAGCGACTCCTGAATCCGCTCGCGCGGCACGCGCCTTGTTTGAGCACAACGAAGGCGATGCACTGGTAACGTACGAAATGGAAGCTTTGCAGATGAAAGACAAAGGCGTGCCCGTTGAAATCATCATGCCGCCAGCAACCGTGATGTGTGAACATCCGGTAGTGATCATTGACCACTTGATGAGTCCGTATCGCTATGCGCTGGTTGAATTGTTCGTTCGCAGTCTATGGGAACGTCCGGCCCAGCAAGCCTGGACGCGCGCGAAATTCAGGTCGGTGTTTGAAGACTTGAATCGCGATTTTACGCCGGTCGAAATGCCATTCAAGGTTTCCGATCTGGGCGGATGGTCAACAGCATACGAAGAAATCGTCAAAGGAGCCTGGAAACAAGCGACGCAAAGCAGTCGCTAACCCTTTTATGAATGCAACCATGAACAACCGGCCGTATTCCAGTCAGCAAACTGACGTTGTGCGCCCGTTGGGGATTGGGTTTGTTGTTCTGGCGATGATGCCGCTGGTTATTTTGCCTTTGGCCTCGATTTTTTATTATGGCTTTAACAAAGGACCAATTCATTTTTGGGAAGCGGTTTCGGCTCCGGCGGCGCTGTATTCATTGCGGCTGAGTTTGACCACCAGCACTGTAGCCACGGTATGCAATGTTGTGTTCGGCATTATCGCGGCTTACGTAATGAACAAGTACAACTTCAAGGGCGGCACGGCATTGATGATTGTCATCAGCTTGCCGACGGCAATTCCGACCGCCGTTGCCGGTGTGGCGCTGTTGCTGGTTTGGGGACGTTCCGGGGTTTTAGGTTCGCTGCTGGAATACACTGATTATCAGGTGATGTTTACAACGGCGGCAATCATTCTGGCGAATATCTTCGTCACCTTTCCGCTGGCTTTCGGCGTGATCAAACCGGCGCTTGACAACCTGGACCCCAGTTATGAAGCCGCCGCTGAAACGATGGGCGCGACGCGCTGGCAAACGTTTCTTTATGTGGTGCTGCCCAGTTTGCGCGGAGCAATTATCACGGGCGCGCTGCTGACGTTTGCGCGGTGTATTGGCGAATTTGGCTCGACCATTATGGTCAGTGGCAACAAAGCCAAAACAATGACCGCGCCGCTGTATATTTACGCCAAGTTCAATGAAGCTGAAGTCGAATCTGCAACCGCAATTGCCGCTGTTTTGGCGGTGATCTCTTTCGTGGTCTTTTCGCTGATCCTGTTGACGCGAAACAGGCTGGATAAGTGAGGTGCGCGATGGCAAAAGCAATGCTCAATCAATTGCCGGAAACGGAAATTTACTCCGAACCCGAAGTTCAACAAAACAACGATGCGCTGGTGATTCGCGGATTGAATAAGCGCTTTGGCTCTGAAACCGTCCTGGATGACGTGAGTTTTTCAATCGCCGAAGGTGAAAGTCTGGTTTTGCTGGGGCCGTCTGGCAGCGGCAAAAGCACCACACTGCGATTGATCGCCGGGCTGGAAACGCCTGATGACGGCGAGATTTTTCTGCATGGACGGCATGTGGAAAGTTTACGCGCGCGTGAACGCAACATCGGCGTGATCTTCCAGAACTATGCCTTATTTCCGCGGATGACCGTCGCGGACAATATTGCCTTTGGGTTGAAAATTCGCGGCAAAAAGAAAGTCGAACGCGAAGCAAAAACAGAAGAGTTGCTGTCAATGATCGGAATGAGCGATCATCGCGACAAATACCCCAGGCAGATTTCCGGTGGACAGCAACAGCGTGTGGCAATTGCCCGCGCGCTGGCTTACGCGCCGGAGCTGTTGCTGTTTGATGAATCCTTCAGCGCGCTTGATCCGCAAACGCGCACAGGATTGCGCCGTGAAATTCGCGCTCTGCTGCAAAAGCTGAAAATCCCGGCTCTTTTTGTGACGCACGACCAGGAAGAAGCCATGGAGCTGGGCGACCAAATCGCCATTTTGAACAAAGGCCGGCTGGAACAGATCGGCACGCCGCAACAAATTTACAACGATCCGCAATCGGAATTCGTCGCCACGTTTTTGGGTGCCGCCAACGTCGTTGAAGTCTGCCGCAACGACGGATTTGTGGCGCTGGATTGTCAGCAATGTGTGGAAACGCACCAGGCCGAAATGCCTCCGGAAGTGGAACGGGTCAAAATCGTTTTCCGACCGGAAGACGTTGTGCTGACTTCCGCGCCAGCATTGGCCGAACATCAACGGCATTTGGGGCACGGCGTCGTCGTGGATGTCAATTTCACCGGCGCGACGGAATTTGTCAGAGTCAAGTTGCTGAGTTTGAATCAATTCGGCTATTCAACCAGCGCCAATTGCCAGTTGGTTGGCGACAATTCCTGCGATTTGATCATCAAGGTGCTGCGAACCAAATGGGAAGCGCAGCGAATGCCGCTCAAAGCCAGAGACAAAGTCGGCGTCTGGTTGCGAGACCACAAAATCCTTTCGAACTATGAAAACTAAACTCCTGACAGGATTATTTCTTTTCGTGTTAACTGGTTTGTCGCAAGCGCAAAGCCCTTCAGAACCGCCGAAAGAGAAGGGCAATTTCCGTTCGTCCGATCTGGTCGAGTTGAAATATCTGGACCCGACGATCAAGCTCGACATTCGCTATGCCAAAAGCAACAACTTCCTGGGCAAACCGGTTTACAAAGAAGCCCGCGCCTTTCTGCAACGTCCCGCCGCTGAGGCGCTGGTTCGCATCAATCACCGTCTGAAAGAAAAAGGCTATGGTTTGCTGGTGTTTGACGGCTATCGCCCGTGGGCCGTGACCAAAGTCTTTTGGGACTCGACGCCCGACGACAAGAGGAAGTTTGTCGCCAATCCGGCGCAAGGTTCTCGCCACAACCGTGGCTGCGCAGTTGATTTATCGCTGTACGATTTGAAAACCGGCAAAGAGATCGAAATGCCCAGCGCTTACGACGAAATGACCGACCGCGCCTATCCGAATTACAAAGGCGGAACCGAACAGCAACGCAAGATGCGCGATCTGTTGCGCTCGGCAATGGAAGCCGATGGCTTCACCGTGTTTGACATTGAATGGTGGCATTTCGATTTCAACAACTGGCGCGAATATCCCATCCTCAACATCAGCTTCGACCAGATCAAACCTCCTGGCAGGGCGAAAATTCAAGATCGAAAGCCGCTTGAAAAACCATCTTCTAAAAACTGAATGGCTTTGGAGTGCGACGCTCTCGGCGTCGCTTTGATAGTCCTTTCCAAAAACGAGCCTTCTTGCGAAAGGATTACCAACGCTGCGCCAGAGCCACAGCACTCCAAATTGGCATTTTTCTCTTTCGAGCGGTTACAATCCAGACATGGATAAACCAACCAATCTTGAACTGAACTACACGCTTTTTTGCGAAGACGTTCGCGTCGAATCTTCTGGCGGTCTGAGCCTGATGGGAGTTTTTCATCAGCTTGTTGTGCCGCAACTTCCCGTCGGCCTGCTGAAATTCGCGGTGCTGAATCACTGGGAAGGCGAAGGCCGCTATCTGACCGAAGTTCGTGTTTTGACGCCAGACCGCATGCAAACCATCGCCGTGTCGCAACCGAGCAGCTTTGAAATTTCGCCGAACGGGTATGCAGATAACGTGACGATGTTCATTAACACCAGCTTTCAACAACCCGGCGATTACGTCGTGCAGACGCTGATCAATTCGTCGCTATTTGCCGAAAAGGCATTGCCGCTCTTTATCGCCAACCAGCAACAACCCGCAATTACCGAAAGTGAACACATAAACTAAAACCCATGACCGTTCACGAAGTGCATCCAGATCAGTACCGCGCGCGGTAGCAAGCGGGTTTTCTGACTGACTTCGTGGAGAAAGAAAAGAGAAGCAAAAAAATGGCTGAACAAAACTCTCTCGACCAACTTTCGATCAACACCATCCGCACGCTGGCAATGGACGGCGTACAAAAAGCGAACTCCGGCCATCCGGGCATGCCCATGGGAATGGCTCCGTCTGCGTATGTGCTGTGGACGCGCGTGATGCGCCACAACCCGAAAAATCCGAAGTGGGCAAACCGTGATCGCTTTGTGCTTTCCGCCGGGCATGGTTCGATGCTGTTGTACAGCTTGCTGCATCTGACCGGTTACGAAGACTTCACGCTCGACCAACTGAAAAACTTTCGCCAGTGGGGAAGCCTGACGCCCGGCCATCCCGAATCCGAATTGTCACCTTCGATTGAAACCACGACCGGCCCGCTGGGACAGGGATTCGCCAACGGCGTTGGCATGGCCATCGGCGCAGAGTATTTGTCAGCCTATTTCAATCGCCCCGGCCACGAACTTTTCGATTACCACATTTACGCCATCGTTTCGGACGGCGATTTGATGGAAGGCGTCGCCAGCGAAGCCGCTTCGATGGCTGGACATTTGAAACTTGGCCGCCTGATTTACCTGTACGACGACAACGAAATTTCAATTGACGGCAACACCAATCTGGCGTTTACCGAAGATCGCGCCAAACGCTTTGAGGCCTATGGCTGGCACGTGCAAACCGTCAGTGATGCCAACGACATTGCCGCCATCGAATCCGCCGTCAACGCTGCCAAAGCAGACCCGCGACCTTCGATCATCTGCGTCAAGTCCGTCATCGGCTACGGCAGCCCGAACAAAGCCGGAAGCCAGAAAGCCCACGGCGAACCGCTTGGCGTGGACGAAATCAAACTGACCAAGCAAAACCTAGGCTGGCCATACGAAGAACCGTTCACCGTTCCCGCAGAAGCCTTGGACAACTTCCGCCAGTGCGTCACGCGCGGCCAGCAACAGGAAGCCGCGTGGGAGGAGCAGCTTGTTGCTTACGCCACAGCGCATTCCGACAAAGCGCAGGAATGGCACGATTGGGCCAGCGGCAAATTGCCCGAAGGCTGGCAAGCCAAACTGCCGGTTTTCCCGGCGGACAAACCGATGGCGACGCGTGAAGCATCCGGCAAAGTCCTGAACGCAATTGCCGCCAGCTTGCCGATGTTGATCGGCGGTTCGGCTGACTTGCGTCCTTCGAACAACACTTTCTTGGAAGGGATGGGAGAGTTTCAGCCCGACAATTACGGCGGTCGCAATTTTCATTACGGCGTCCGCGAACACGCGATGGGTTCGGTGATGAACGGCATGGCGCTGACGCGCCCACTGATTCCTTACGGCGGCACGTTCATGATCTTTTACGATTACATGCGCCCGCCTGTCCGCCTGGCAGCGATGATGGGCATTGGCCCGATTTACGTTTACACCCACGACAGCATTGGACTTGGCGAAGACGGCCCGACGCACCAGCCGATTGAACAACTTGCCGGATTGCGCGCGGTTCCGAATATGACCTTGATCCGTCCGGCGGACGCCAACGAAACCGCCGTCGCCTGGCGCGTTGCCATTGAACATCGTCACGGCCCAACTGCGCTGGCGCTGACCCGGCAAAAGCTTCCCACTTATGACCGTACGAAATTCGGTTCCGCCGAAGGCGTCGCGCAGGGAGCTTACATTCTGAGCGAATCTCCAACCGGCAAGGTTGATGTGATTCTGATCGGCACTGGCTCCGAAGTTTCCGTCACCGTCGAAGCCCAAGCCAAACTCGCCGAAGCGGGCATTGGCGCTCGCGTCGTCAGCATGCCCAGTTGGCAACTCTTCGACAAACAGCCGCTGGATTATCAGGAAAGCATTCTGCCGCCCGACATCAAAGCCCGCGTCGCCGTCGAAGCAGGCATTTCCATGGGCTGGCAAAAATACGTCGGTGACGCCGGGCAGGTGGTTTGCCTGGATCATTACGGAGCATCCGCGCCTTACCAGGTGCTGATGGAGAAGTTCGGCTTTACGGCGGACAACGTTGCGGCAAGTGCAAAGGCGGTATTGGGCAAGTAGCTTGGCCGTTGGTACCGGTTCAATTACGAGAGGAGGAATGTGATGAGCGAAAATGACTATAAGCAACTTGTCGAACGCGCGTTGCAAAACTCCTCCAATTTGATGATTGCGACCGATACCGGCATCGAAGCCGCGCAGCAAATGGGCCAAATCGCGGCACGCGAAGAGATTGAGTGGGCTTTGGGAGGCGGTCTTGCCATGCACCTTTATGGCAGCCCACGGCTGACAAAAGATGTGGACATTATCGCCTCACGAGACTTATCTCTTACCCCACAACATCGGCTGGGCTTTGGCGGCAGCAGCTACACCCTGCAAGTCGGCAAATATGCAGTCCAGATTGATTGGATTGTGCGGAATGACGGATACCAGAAATATTACCGGGCGGCTCTGAAAGACGCGATTGAACTTTCAAATGGGTTGCGTCTTGTGAAGCCTGAGTGGTTGGTGATCCTAAAAATCAATGCTGGACGGCAAAAAGACCTGGACGATATTGTCT
>CAYLJQ010000392.1:0-6728 GCA_964383955.1 uncultured Heliomicrobium sp.
GCAGGAGTTTCAGCCCGTCTATGAACGGTTGAGCCAGGAAGGGATGCTGCAACGCAACAACGGCAGCATCGAACTGACGCGGCGCGGCCTGTTGCAAGTTGACCATTTTTTGGCGGAATTTTTCGAGCCTGAATTGAAGGCTGTTCGATATGCGTAAGCCTATGGCGATGTTGATTCGTAGCATTCTGTTTGTGAAAGACGTCGAATTGATGAGTTCGTTCTATCGAGCGGCACTGGACTTGACCGTGGTTAGCCAGGAGCCCGGTTGGGTTGTCTTGTCGGATGGTGGCGTAGAAATCGCATTGCACGGAATTCCGGCAGAGATTGCGTCCACGATCATTATCGAAAGCCCTCCGGTTCCCCGCAGTGAAACCCCAATCAAATTGGTGTTCGCAACAGCGGATTTGGAATCCGCGTCAGCGGCAATCCACAAGGCAGGCGGCTGGATTGAGCGCAGCTTCGAAGACAGATTTGATGCCAAGGATCCGGAGGGAAACATCTTTCAGGTTGCCAGGGATTCTGTTTGAAAAATATGTTTAGAAAGGCGATTGAATATTAACTATGAGCAAAAATGATTTTGACGTGATTGTAATGGGCGGAGGCCCTGCGGGCAGCACGGTTGCCAGCCTTCTTGCCCGTGAAGGCCGCTCGGTCGTGCTTTTCGAAAAAGAACAGTTTCCCCGCCATCACATCGGTGAATCGTTGATGACGGACACGTTCTGGACGTTTCAACGGATGGGGTTGTTGGAGAAGCTGAAGGCGAGTCCCTTCACGCGCAAATACAGCGTGGCGTTTGCTAATCCGGCAGGCAAGGAATCACGCCCGTTTTACTTCTTCGAAGCCAATCACCACGAAAGCGCCGTCACCTGGCAGGTGACGCGATCAGAATTTGACTTGATGTTGATCACGCACGCGGCAGAGCAGGGAGCGACCGTTCATCAAAAAACGCAGGTCAAGCAGGTCTTATTTGACGGTGATCAAGCCGTCGGCGTCGAAGCGCTGATGCCGGATGGTTCGCTGCAACAATTTCACGCCAAAGTCGTCGTAGATGCGACGGGGCAAACCGCGATGCTGTCGAACAAATTCCGCTGGCGGCAGCGCGATCCCAAGCTGAAAAAAGCCGTGCTGTATTCCTACTTCAAAGGCGCGCACCGTGAACCGGATTTGAATGGCGGCGCGACTTTGGTGCTGCGCACGGAAGTCGGCAGCAACGGCTGGTTCTGGTATATCCCGCTGGAAAATGACATCACCAGCGTCGGCGTGGTCGCCGATCCCGATTATCTGGTCAAAGGGCGCGGCCAGGATTTGGCCAAAATCTTCAACGAAGAAGTCCAGAAATGCGAACCCTGCCGCCGACGCGTCGAAGGCGCTGAGCGTGTGGATAAGATTTATTCGATTCTGGATTACTCTTACCGTTCAAAACAGAACTCTGGCAACGGTTTCATTTTGATTGGCGACGCGTACGGCTTTCTTGATCCGATTTATTCATCGGGTGTGCTGCTGGCGCTGAAGATGGCGGAACTGGCTGCGGACGCAATTCACGATGCGTTCAAGCACGATGACTTTTCCGGCGAACGATTGGGCCAGTTTCAGCCGAAGCTGGATCAAGGCATCGAATCCATGCGGAAGCTCGTTTACGCGTTTTACAACGAAGGCTTCAGCTTTTCGCAGTTTCTGCGCAAGTATCCTGAACAGCGCGTCAACGTCATTGAATTGCTGATCGGCAATGTCTTCAAAGAAGGCGTGGATGATGTGTACGGGCCGATGTCCGACTTTGCCGAAATTCCGCCGACGCTGTGGGAACAGATTGCGCGGACAGAAACCAGCGGCGATTCGCCCGCAAACCCGGGAGAAGCTCTTTCCGCCAAGTATCAGTATTTTGACGAGCGGGCGAAGGCGCAGACGCAAACAGGGGATTGATCAAGCCAAGTGGAAATGGTTCACCACAAAATGCACACAAGTCACAAAAGCCTGTGGTGGTGAAGTTGCGCTGAGTTTCGTTTTGCGTCTTTTGTGATTTTTGCGGTGAATCAATCCTTGCCTAAGCCTAACTGTCTATGCCCAGTTTTAAACTGCTGCTTGCCCAAATAGCCGTTATTCTCATTGTTGCGCGGCTTACCGGATGGTTCTTTCGCAAACTTCACCAGCCGCGCGTGATCGGCGAAATGGTCGCGGGGATTTTGCTTGGCCCTTCGTTGCTGGGCTGGGTAGCCCCGTCAATCGCAGTCACGCTCTTCCTGCGCGAAAAGCTGGGCGGGATAGAGCTGCTAAGCCAGATCGGGCTGTTGCTGTTTATGTTCCTGATCGGCTTGGAACTGGATTTGAAACAGTTGCGCGAACTGGGGCGAACAGTGGTCAGCACCAGTCTGGTCAGTATCATTGCGCCGTTTCTGTTGGGCCTGGGATTGGCGTTTTACCTGTACCCCAGATTTTCCAATCAAACAGTCGGTTTTACGGGCTTCGCTTTGTTTATCAGCATTGCGATGAGCATCACGGCGTTTCCGGTGCTGGCGCGGATTTTGATGGAGCGGGATCTGCTTCGCACCAAAGTCGGAGCGCTGGCCATTACCTGCGCCGCTGTGAATGATGTTGCTGCCTGGTGCGTTCTGGCAGCCATTGTCGTCATCGTTCGTGCATCGGGGTTGTGGCTGTCGTTATGGATGACTGTGGCGGGATTGGGCGCTTTCGTTTTCGTCATGCTGATAGTTGTGAAACCCGCCTTGAGGCGACTGGTAAAACATTTTGAAAGGCGCGGCACGCTGACGCATGACAGCCTGGCTGTGATTCTGCTTCTGGTATTAGTTTCGGGCGGGATTACAGAATTTCTTGGCCTTCATGCTTTGTTCGGAGCATTTCTGGTCGGCGTGGTTATGCCTCGGCAGCACGAATTTGTGCAAGAGCTTTTGCAGCGGCTGGAATCGCTGACGGTCGTCTTGCTGCTTCCGCTCTATTTTGCGTTTACCGGATTGCGTTCCAGCTTTTTGCTGATCTCCGGCGCGACGATGTGGGGATATTGGCTGTTGATCATTGCGCTGGCGGTGATTGGCAAATTCGGCGGTTCGTCGTTGGCGGCAAAACTCAACGGCATGTCCTGGCGCGAATCTGCCGCTGTGGGTGTTTTGATGAACACTCGCGGCTTGGTCGAACTGATTATTCTCAATGTTGGGCTTGATCTGGGTGTGCTTTCTCAGGAGCTGTTTTCCTTGCTGGTGTTGATGGCGCTGGTCACCACGTTTATGACTTCGCCTTTGTTGAGTTTGATTTATCCCGACAGGGTGATTCGTTCGGAAGCGATTCCGTAGAGGCGAGTTTGACTGAACTTTGTCATTTGCGTCCTCGTTGTCATAAACTCGCAGCGCGAGAAAGAATCCAACCAAACCAATTGCGAACCAAACTTCAACGCCTGTGGCGCGGTGTGTTCTTTCCGTCATCAAATTTTCAATTCATGTTGTAGGAGTTATGTTGAAAAAAGTCTGGGTTATTGGATTTCTGCTTTTCCTTTCAGCAAATGTTAGCGCGCAAACCACCAGTATTCTGACCGGCAAGGTGCAGGATCAGGCAGGAGCCGTCATCGCCGGAGCGACCGTCACGGTCAAAAGCCTGGAAACCAACTTGACGCGCACCACCGTGACCGACGGTGAAGGCCGGTACACATTCGCAGAGCTTCGCGTCGGACGTTACGAAGTCCGCGCCGAACAAGCGAACTTCAAACCCAACGCAAAAGCATTGACGTTGACGATTGGCGAAACGGTGTCCATTGACCTTCAGTTACAAGTCGCTGTTTCTGCCACGATTGACGTGCTGGATTCCGCGCCGCTGGTCAATACGCAAACTTCAGAGCTGAGTTATCTGGTGGGCGAAAAATCCATCCGTGAATTGCCGCTGAACGGTCGCAATTACACCGATCTGGCGTTGTTGCAACCTGGCGTCGCGGCTTTTCCGTTGCGCGACGGCGGTTCTGTGGTGGCGCACGGATTGGCGATGACCATCAATGGGCAGGACATTCGCGCCAACATCTTTTTGCTGGATGGAACGCTGCTGAACGATTTTACCAACGGCCCGGCAGGCAGCGCCGCTTCGACCGCGCTGGGAGCCGAAACGATTCGTGAATTTCGCGTCGAATCCAATTCGTATTCCGCGGAATTTGGCCGCAACTTTGGCGGGCAGATCAATGCCATTAGCAAATCCGGCACAAACTCGTTCCGAGGTTCGCTGTATTACCTACACCGCAACGACAACCTGGATGCACGCAACTTTTTCGACCGCCAACCAATCGGCAAACCCGAATTCAAGCGCAACCAGTTTGGCGCAACCATCGGCGGCCCGATCAAACAAGATAAGACCTTTTTCTTTGTCGGTTACGAAGGATTGATCCAACGCTTGGGGCGAACCATCAACACCGTTGTGCCTGACGCCAATGCGCGCAACGGCATTTTGCCCAGCGGAACCATCACGGTGAATCCAGTCGTCAGACCGTATCTGGATTTATTCCCGCTGCCGAACGGCGCCAGCCTTGGCGACGGATTGGCCAATTACTTTTTCGGCTACAAGGAAACGCTGGATCAAAGCTACATCCAGGGCCGCATTGACCACAGCTTTAACGGCAATCACCAGATTTTTGCGCGGTATTCGTTCGATGACGCCGACCAAAATCTTGCAACGGACTTTCCGCAATTTCCGCGCACACCGCTTTCGCGCAACCAGTTTGCGACGGCCGAACATTCGTGGCTGATTTCGCCTTCGACCGTCAACACCTTCCGTTTTGGGTACAGCCGCACGCGAATTGGTCAGGATGTGCAGGCGAATTTGGCGACGCCGCTGCCGCCATTTGTGCCCGGACGCGCGCTAATTGGCGACATTGACATTGGCGGCATCCCGCGTCTGGGGCCGCAAAGCTCCGCCAATTTGCGCCTGTCACAAGATGTGTACAGCTTCGCGCAAAACATGGTGCATACGCGCGGTCGCCATTTGATCAAAGGCGGAATGATCGTCGAACGCTTCAAAGACAGTATGGTCAACCCGACCTTTTCGCTGGGCATTTATAATTTCGCAGACTTGCGGAACTTCCTGCTGGGAACGCCGCGCCAGTTCATCGGCTTGACGCCCGAAGCGCAGTTTGACCGCCAATGGAACTTTACCTACGCCGGTTTTTATGCGCAGGACACGTTCAAGCTGACGCCAAGACTGACGCTGAATTACGGCATGCGGTACGAATTCACCACTTTGCCCATTGATAGCCGCGACATTTCCTTGCGAAACCTGAGCGATCGAAACGTCACGCCGGGGCCGCTGTACCGCAATCCTTCGCGCGGAAACTTTTCGCCGCGCGCGGGCTTTGCGTGGGACGCGTTTGGCGACGGCAAAACATCCATTCGCGGTGGCGGAGGCATTTATTACGGCACGCTGAACCAGCAACATTTAATCGTGACGGTGACAAATTTGCCTGCGACGCCGCGCGCGGTTATCACGAATCCGACGTTTCCCAATCCGCCGTTCGCGCGTGGTGTCGCCAACGCGATTCGCCCGGTGGAATTTGATCTGAAGAATCCGTATTCGATTACGTACAACCTGAACGTTCAGCGGTTGCTGCCATTCGACACGGTGGTGACGGTTGGTTACGCAGGCGCGCGCGGCGTGCATTTGTTGCGCAACACCGACGCAAACACGTCTATTCCGACGCGGCTGGCCGATGGAACGTATTTCTTCCCGAACAACGCGCCGCGCTTCAATCCGAACTTTGGCGTCATTGAACTGAAAAAGAGCGACGGCCAATCTTCATACAACGCATTGGTGTTTGAAGTGCGCAAACGTTTTTCGCGCGGCTTCGATTTCCAGTCTTCGTACACCTTTGCCAAGACGATTGATGACACGCAAGCTTCAGTTTTCTTTTCCGACGCGACCAACGCGACCGTTTCGGCGCTGCCGGAATTGCCTGGGATGAATTACAACCGTGGCCGAGCCGATTTCGATGTCCAGCACAACTGGGTGGTGAATTTCAATTGGGAATTGCCCTTTGCCAAAGGCCTGAAAGGCGTATCAGGCAAAGTTCTGGACGGCTGGAATTTGCTGGGAATCGCACAGGTGCGCAGCGGATTGCCGCTGACGGTGTTTGTTGCTGCCAACCGTTCGCAATCAAAATGGGCGCCTTCTTCGGGGCCTGGACTTGGACCTGATCGTCCGAGCTTTGCGCCGGGGTACACCTTTCAAAGCGCCGTCACCGGCAACCCGGATGCGTACTTCGATCCGAAGGCTTTCTTGCTGCAACCGTCCGGAACGCTGGGCACGCTGGGGCGAAACACGTTCGATGGCCCCAATCTGCGAACATTCGATCTGGCGCTGACCAAATCCACCGGCTGGGCGAAACTTGGCGAAAACACGCGGATTCAATTCCGCATTGAATCTTTCAACCTGTTCAACCGGGCCAATTTCGGCACGCCGAATTTGCAGGTTTATGCAGGAACGCCCGACGCGATCAATACGCCGCCCGCTTCGCTGACACCGGCGCAGCCAACGCCGATTGCGACGTTTGGCAGAATTCGTTCAACAGTGACTTCGGCGCGGCAGATTCAGTTAGGGCTGAGAGTTTCGTTTTAACGCGGATATAGCCCAAGTTTGGCCGCGTTGCGGCCGTTGAATTTAGGCAGGTCGTTTACGGCCTGCGCGTGATAAAAAAGAAATTTCCGCGTCGCGTAGCGACGGGTGAATTCAAGCAAATTCACCCGTCGCTA
>CAYLJQ010000393.1:0-6723 GCA_964383955.1 uncultured Heliomicrobium sp.
CTGCCAACATCAGTGCCACAGTAAATCCAATTCTGATTCCGACTGTGGCCGCATCGGCACCTGTTGGGCCAACTGGCGCGGATGTTCCCGTGGTAAAAAATGGAAAGACTGGCAAGACAGAACCTGCGAAGCCAGATGCTGAGAAGTCAGAAGTCAAGAATCCGCCGCCGCAAAGCAACGAAAAGCCGTAATTTTCTGACCATAGGTGGAGTTATCAACCCATGTTTTGATAGTTGCCGAAGAGGGATGACGTGCGACAAGCCGCATCCCTCTCCTTGCAACCGCTGATCAAGCGATGCGATCGCAGTTTTGAGGTAGAAAACCATGAAACGCATCTTTACAAAACCAGGCGAAAAATCAGGCAGTGTCAACGTTGGCCGGGAGTCGAACAGCCCGCGAAACCGAAGACAGCGCGGTGTCATCATGATGCTGACGGCATTGATGATTACCGTGATGATCGGTTTTCTGGCGCTTTCGATTGATTTGGGATTTGCCTTTAGCGCACGCGGTCAATTTCAAAACGGCATTGACGCTGCGGCGCTGGCAGGAGCATCCGCCTTGCGGCTGACAATTGAATCGGCAGACCCAGGACCACGCCAGCAGACAGTTGCTGAAGAACTGGCGATTCAATATGCCGGGTTTAATCAGGTTCGCCGCTACGCTGATCCTGGAAAAGACGACCCTTCGCCCAACGCCAACAACATCGTCATCGGTGCGGGCAATGTGCAGGTGCAGACGAACGGCGATGAATTGCCGCGCGTGAAGGTGGATTCCACGATTCCTGTGCCAACATTGTTTGCCGGAATGTTCGGTTTGAACGGGTTCAATATTGGAGCGGCAGCGACGGCGACGGTGTTTCCTGTTGATGGCGGTGTCGGCGCGGTCGGAGCCGGGATTTCTCCGACGCTCGGCGGAGCCTGTTGGGGGCCAGTAGTAGTGCCCGATACGTTTTTTGATTCCAGCAACAATGTGCATTGGGCGGGTGATCCCGCGCGCGGATCGGATGAATTGCCAACCCAGTTTGGAGATTATTACCGATCTAGGTTTGCGGCTGGGGCGCGCAACACTCCGCCATATCTGGATGCTTACGCCGGTGGAGTCGGCAGTTACGTCACCGGGTTGCGCGATACCAAGCTGATTTCTGACATTGATATCAACAAGACTGTTATGGGGCGATATATTGAAATTAAGCCCAAGTTTTATCGTATCGCCAATCTGGCTTCTCTCCCGCCTGTGTCTTCCAACGGTCTGATCACAAATAGCTATTCCGTCCTTGATGCCGCAAAATACGGTTACTGCGGAAAGATCAGGGTGGGAATGGACATTACGGTTTACAGCAAGGATGATACATCGGTTTACGACCAAGCCAGACTTGGATTGCAGGCCCTAAAAACAAACACGCTGGATAGCGAATTTGTGGACTTGACGATTCTAAATAATTACCGCTATGTGAAAACCAGCAGTTATCCGATTCCGAACACCAATCCAATGGTGATTCCGGTAATGATGTTCAGTCCTGTCGAGCTTGCCAGAAATCCTGACGCTACGCAGCTTCGCATAACAAATATCGGGATGCTTTTTGTCCAGGATGTTCGTGATGACGGAACGCTATATGGATTTTTTGTTCGCGAGATTTTCTCCGGTGGAACACCTATTGATCCGGCCAATATGGCAGTCGATAGCGATCCGGTGTTTAAGCGAACTTGGCTGCCCATGTCCGTACAGTTGTCGAGATAGCAGCCTGAAGTCAGGGAAATTTTATGCCTGGGCGAGAGCCGTTTGCGCGCTCGTGGGGAATTTTCGATGGAGTTTCGTTAGAGCGGAGACTATAATTTGCCTTCAATCAGGGCCTGAATTTTTCAGGCAGTTTCCGCGCCCGTTGTCGAAATGCAAAAAGCGGGCAAATCCAAAGTCGAGTTTCAATCAAGGAACTGAAGTAAGTGTCGAAAGCAATTTCAGTTGTTGTCATCGGTAGAAGTTTGAGTCAGCAGGAGAGAACGCGATTACGCAGTTCCAGCCAGACTCCGCTCGCAATTCTGGCTGAATTGCCAAATGCGCCACAGGTGCTGGACGAACTGAATCGGCTGCGTCCACAAGCCACATTGGTGTTGTTGAATGGCGAACTAAACCACTCCTTCCAACTTGTCGAGCGCATCCACCAGGAACTGCCGGATACGGCGGTGATTTGTTCCAGCGAGGACAATTCGCCCGAAGTCATCCTGCAATCTTTCCGTTCAGGAGCGACTGAGTTTCTTCGTCAGCCGCTGGTTGAATCTGAAATTTCGTCCGTCTTCGCAAAAATCGAACAATCGGTGATTCGCCCTGAGGAATCACATCTGGGTCGTGTGGTGGCCGTATTCGCCAGCAAAGGCGGATGCGGCACGACATTCGTTACGGCCAACCTGGCTGCAAGTCTTGCGCGATTATCGCGAAAGCGCGCCTGTGTGATTGATTTGAATCTTCAAGCGGGCGATCAGCCGCTTTATCTGGGGCTGGAGCCGATTTATTCGATTCATGACGTCGTTCGGAATTACGACCGGTTAGATGATCAATTGATCGCAAGTTACTTAACGCAGCGGTCGAAGAACCTGACCTTGCTGGCAGCCCCAACGGAAATCGGAAAAGACGAGGATGTCAGAGTCGAGCATGTAACTCGCTCCATTGCGTTGCTGCGCGCCCAGACCGAATACGTTGTGATTGATCCGCCGCGAATGCTCAACGAAAACACGATTGCGGCGCTGGATGCAGCGGATGATTTGATTCTACTGTTGACGCTGGACATTCCGGCGATTCGCAGCGCTCGTCGCACACTGGACATCTTCACGCGCCTGGGGTACGACCGAAGCCGAATCAAGGTCGTTGTCAACCGCTATACGAAAACGCCTGAGTTTGATCTGAAGCAGGTAGAGAAAGTTTTAGAAACGCAGGTTTTTGCGACCATTGCCAACGATTATCAGGCCGCGATTGCTTCGATTAATGTCGGCGAGCCGCTGGTCCTGTCAAAAACGCAATCTCGAGTGATTCATGATTTCGGCGTTTTAGCCAGCAAGTTGACCGGGATTAAATCGCAATCTGAGCAGTTGCCTGGAGCGCCGAAACCCCAACGCAGCGGCTGGACCTCAATCTTTAGCGGCAAGCGCTGAGCGCGTCTGCTGAAGACCAAGCTCCAACGTAATTTGATCAAGATTTCCCCAGTCCCCAATCCAGAATTGAGGGACAAATGAATCGCAGACGGTTCCAAGCCCTGAATCATTGCTGTCACAGCCGGAATATCCTCCCGCAACCGGCAAACGAAAAGTAAAGTAAGCCCCCTCTGGAAAAAACCATGTCAGTTATTAAAAGCAGATTACAGGATCAGATTAGCGGCATTACGCCGCGAGGAGCTGCAACCGCGGAAACAAACGCGATGCAGGATCTGAAGGCGAAAGTTCATCGAACGCTGATTAACCGGCTGGATCTTTCCAAACTGGAAGGATTGGATCAGGCCGTCGCGCATTCGGAAGTCAAAAAAGCCATCACCAGAATTCTGGATGATGAGAATGCTCCCTTGAGTGGAGCCGAACGCGAAAAGATTCAAGCCGATGTTCTGAACGAATTGTTTGGCCTTGGTCCTTTGGAGCCGCTTCTGGCTGACAGCACCATCGCCGATATTCTGGTCAACGGTCCCCGCAGCGTTTTCATTGAGCGGCGCGGGAAGCTGGAAAAGGTTGATATAAACTTTCGCGATGATGCGCACTTGATGCAGATCATTGATCGTATCGTTTCGCGCATTGGCCGCCGCATTGATGAATCTTCGCCGATGGTGGATGCGCGTTTGAAAGACGGTTCGCGCGTCAACGCCATCATTCCGCCGCTGGCGCTGGACGGCCCGATGCTTTCCATACGCCGTTTCGGAGCCGATCCGCTAAAAATCAAAGATCTGATTGGATTAAATGCGCTGACACCGGAACTGGCCCAAATGCTGGAAGCCTGCGTCAAGGCGCGTCTGAACGTTCTGATTTCCGGAGGAACCGGCGCCGGAAAAACGACGATGCTCAACTGTTTGTCGTCTTTTATTCCCGATACCGAGCGTTTGGTGACGATTGAAGATTCGGCGGAATTGTTGCTGCAACAACCGCACGTCGTCCGGCTTGAAACTCGTCCGCCCAACATCGAAGGTCGCGGTGAGGTCACGCAGCGTTCGTTGCTGAAAAACTCTTTGCGTATGCGTCCCGACCGCATCATCGTTGGCGAGGTGCGCGGCGACGAAGCCATTGACATGCTTCAGGCGATGAACACAGGTCACGATGGAGGTATGACAACCATCCACGCCAACACGCCGCGCGATGCTCTGGCCCGTCTGGAAACGATGATCGCCATGGCGAACCTGAGAATTTCCGACAAAGCCATGCGCCAGCAAATCAGCTCTGCGATTCACCTGATTGTCCAAGTGTCACGTATGGGTGACGGCACTCGTAAGGTGATGAGTGTTTCCGAAATCATCGGCATGGAAGGCGAGATCATCACGATGCAGGAAATTTACCGCTTCATCCGCACCGGAATCGGTCGTAATGGCGACGTGCAGGGACAATTTCAGCCGACTGGAATTCGCCCGCGCTTTTCCGAACGGCTGGAGCAATACGGCTTCAAGCTGCCCCCCAACATTTTCGAGCCGCGCGGTGTGGCGGCCGAAGTCACTCAAAGTGGTTGGAGAGGACGATAAGAATTACCGGAAGTCAGGTTGTTCGCCGTTGGCGAAATGGCCTGCGCTTCCGTGAAACGGGGATGTTATGGATCTGGTAGTTTTTGTTTTTCCGGCGCTTATCGCAGCAGTCTTTTTGATCGTGGCATTCTACTTTTTCGTCAGCCGCGACACGGACGAATACCGCAAACGCATTGACGACCGATTGAAGCAATTGGTGCAGGAACGCGGCGGCGCCAGCCAGCGCGAAATGCAACTGCTGAAAGACGAACTGCTGAGCACCGTGCCGATGTTTCATCGGGCGTTGATTCGCTTTGAAGTGTTCAATCGCCTGCAGAACACGCTGCGCCAGGCAGACCTTAAGATTACGGTTTACCGTTTTATCATTTACAGCATGATTGGCGGCCTGATCGCCGGGTTGCTGGTATTTTTCATCTCCGGCTCGCTGATGGCGATGTTTATTGTGGCGCTTGTCGGGATGATTGCTCCGTTTCTGTGGGTGTCCAACAAACGCCGTCGCAGGTTCAACAAGTTTCTGGAGCAATTGCCTGATTCGCTTGAATTGATGGTTCGTTCGCTGCAAGCCGGACACAGTTTCAGTTCAGCGTTGCAAATGGTTGCGACAGAAATGCCGGAACCGATTTCACGCGAGTTTGGCAAAACCTACGAAGAGCAGAATCTGGGGTTGAACATCAAATCGGCGCTCGAAAATATGTGCGAACGAGTGCCGATTCTTGATTTGAAACTGTGTGTGACGGCTGTGCTGATTCAGCGCGAAATCGGCGGCAATTTGTCCGAGGTGCTGCGCAACATCAGCCACACCATTCGCGAGCGTTTTCGTATTCAAGGTGAAATTCGCGTCAAATCTGCCCAGGCGCGCTTGTCGGGCTATGTGGTTAGCGCGCTGCCATTTTTTCTCTTTTTCTGGATCAACCTGGTCAACCCGACTTACATGAAGTCAATGTACGAGCATCCTTTGGGATATTGGATTCTTGGCGGCGGCGTGGTGATGCAGATTGTTGGGTGGCTGATTATTCGCAAGATTGTGGACATCGAGGTTTAATGCCTCAATTTTAGGCAAGCTTAGGACGCTAAAGTTATGGATAGCAACGCACTATTTTTCTTTTCGGCGCTTTTCGGGACGATTGTCAGTTTTGGAATTGCGGCTTACTTTTTCTTTGTTCGTCCGGTCAATCCGGTCGAAACCAGGCTGCGGGAAATCAATCCACGCGCGACTGACGAAGCGCCTCAGCAAAACGTTTCTTCTGTCGTCGTCGAACGAATTGCCAAACCAATTGCCTCGTTTGTTCCGCAACCGTCACCGCGAAACTTGCGTCGTTTGCGCAAGCGCCTGATTCAGGCCGGCTATTACAGCGAAAACTCTGCTACGGTTTATCGAGCGGTCCAGTTGGCTTCGATGCTGGTGATACCAACATTTGTCTTCTTTTTCCTGACCGTCATTTTACGCAAACCGATTGATACAGGAACCATTGGATTGACCGTTGTCGGTATTGGCTACGGAGCCTTTATGCCGTCATTTATGCTTTCGCGGCAGATTACAAAGCGTAAAGGCAAAATCACACGTGCTCTGCCTGATGCCCTGGATTTGATGGTCGTCTGCGTCGAAGCCGGTTTGGGATTGAATGCGGCGCTGCATCGTGTTGGCCGTGAAATGGAGTTGGTTGATCCCAACTTGTCCGAAGAATTGGCCGTCACCAACCGAGAAATTCGCGCGGGCAAACCGCGTGACGAAGCTTTGCGCAATCTGGGCGACCGCACCGGCGTGGATGATGTGAAATCATTGGTCGCCATGCTCGTGCAAACGGATCGCTTCGGAACGTCCATTGCCGATAGCTTGCGCGTATTCGCCGATTCCATGCGAACCAAACGTCGTCAGCGCGCTGAGGAGATGGTCGCTAAAGCCGCCATTAAGTTGATTTTCCCATTGCTGTTGTTTATCTTTCCGGCGCTTTTGATCGTGCTGATGGGACCTGCGCTGATCAAAATTTACGACCTATTCGGATTCATTAGCCAGTAGTTTT
>CAYLJQ010000394.1:0-6713 GCA_964383955.1 uncultured Heliomicrobium sp.
GCTAATTTTAACGGTTCTACAGCACGCATTCTTGATTCACTACAGCGGTTTTTGCTTGAATGAGAAGACGAAATATCCCTAAAACATTAGGGATATCGCGAATCTGATCTTCTTACTCGAATGAAAACCGCTGTAAGCATGTGCAATCGCAAGTTCGACTGTTCCTACACTGAAGCTGGTAGTCACTGTCGGTCGCGTAAGATAGACAAATACGCTTTCCACGGTCCTACCGCATCCACATAAACCTTCGCCATTGTTCGAGCAATCTGTCCCACATGATCCAAATCATGCACGACCCAGGTCGCCAGCAACTGGCCGAGCGTCACGGTTCCAAATTCGGGATGCTGTCCAGTGCGGATGAAATCTTGATTCGTCAAATTCAGGCTGTGCAGGGTGGCGATGCTTTCCTGCCTTGCAGAGGCGAACTCAGCCAACAACTCCGGCAAACTCGCGTCGTGGCTTTCCGTAAATTGCGCGGTTCGATCAAAGGGCGGAAAAGGACGCGTTTCGCCCGCCAGAATATGGCGGACGCGTGGAATCCAATCGGTGCGTTCGCCGTGGATCAGGTGGCCGATGACATCATACGGCGACCAGGTGTTGTCGCCTTCGGTTGCTGTAGTCCAGACATCGGGCAATCCTTCCAGCAAAGCCGTCAAGCTGACAGGCGTCCGCTCCAGAATTGCCACGATGTCGTTCAAATCAGGTTTGGTTTCGTCCATGGGATTCAACAAAAAGCCAGTTTCACTTTATCGGTTGCGTCTTGCCTTTTTCTTTTTGTGGTAGTGATACGCCGTACCGGCTCCCGCGCCTGCACCTGCGCCAATCAGCGCGCCTTTTTTGCCGCCGATTAATGCTCCGGCTCCGGCTCCGATGGCGGTGCCGATGCCAATCCGTTTCGCCGCTTTTTTCTTGCCCGCTTCAGGATTGCGGCGACGGCGCTGGGCCTCTGAAGTCGTGGCCAAACTCAAGGTCAGCATACACGCGATCAGAATCATTGAAATCAGTTTTAGTAATTTTCTTTCCTTCATCCTCTTTCTCCTTTGGGGGAAATTCGTCACTTGCGATGACGATGGTTTACATGGAAGGGAGAGTCACTGAATTGATTCTATCGCCGTGAAAGAAGCGCTTCAACAGCAAGTCCCGTAAAGATGGCTGAATGCTTTTCAGGCTCTAACCCTCTCTACGGGACTTACGGTTTTATTCGTGCTTTTAACTGACGATAAAGTGAACTACGGACGATCCTTAAACTTGTCGTTCAAGCGTTGATGTTTGTTTGACATATCCACCGGGCGACCGGCGATAAACATCTGTTTGACCTTGGTGCGGAATTCCAGAATGTCACCATCGGTAATCACCAGATTGGCCAGCTTGCCGACTTCGATGCTGCCGATGGCTTTATCCACGCCAAAAATTTGCGCAGGATAAATCGTGACACCTTTCAGCGCTTCGTCTTTCGCCAGACCGAACGCGGCGGATGTGCCCGCTTGATACGGAAGCAAGCGAATATCGCCGGGGCCATTTTCACTGGCGTTGGCCGTCGCAAAAGCGAATTTCACGCCGGCTTTGGAAAGCGCCGCCGCCCGCGAAAAGCCTTCGTCGTACGGAGTGTCTTCACCGCGCGGCACTTCGTTGACAGACCCCAGCACCACCGGGATGTTTTTGTCTTTCAGTTCTTTGGCAACTTTGGGTGCTTCATCGCCGCCGCAAATAATCAGCTTCAATTTGTACTTGTCGGCCAGCTCAATTGCGCCTTTAATTTCCGAAGCGCTGTTGGCGGCGACAAATACCGGAACTTCGCCTTTGATGACGGGAATCAACGCTTCAAGTCCCAAATCAACCGGACGCGCGGGAATGCTTTTGTCGCTGGCAGCAGCTTCCTTGGCTTTCGCATACAACTGAGCCTCTTCCAGTTTTTTCCGCAAAGACTCAAGCTGGCGTTCGCGTTGCTGGCGAGCCTGATCGTTTACTCCGCCGAGAAGCGCGGCGAATCCACCGCCGCCGCGTCCGCCAAATCCTGCCCGCGGGTAATTCAGTTGCATGGCCGCGGGCGACAACAACTTCATTTCGTGCTGTGTCCAGCCGTCCAGATTCATCAGTGCGCATTGGCCGGAAATCAAACCGCCCTGGGGACAAGTCAGCACAGTCGTCACGCCATTCATGCGCGCAACGGGAATCAATTCGCTGTTCGGATTAACAGCGGTGATGGCTTTCATGTTGGCATTGAAATCGCCGATTTCCGTTGTGTCCACTGTTCCGTTGGTTCCGCTGACAATGGTCATGACTTCGGTCAATCCCAAAATGGTGTTGGAATCAATCAAGCCCGGATAGACTGATTGCCCTGTGGCATCAATGATTTTGGCGTCTTTGGGAACAGCGACGGTAGCGCCGACAGCTTCGATCTTGCCGTTTTTGATAATGATCGTGCCTTTTTCAATGACGCCATTGGTCACGGTGACGATTTTCGCATTGCGAATCGCGTACGTTCCCTGCTCCGATTTCGACTGGGCCAGCGCAGAGTTTGAAAGGCAAAAGGCGGATAACACGAGGCAAAAGGCAAAAATTCGGACTTTCATTTTGTTTGGTTTGGTAAAGAGATTCATGAACAAAGTTCTCCTACTTCAGCAAGCAAGGCAAAAGGCAAGTTCAAGTTTTGAATTGCCTTTTGCCCTTTTACTTCTTTCCTACTGTTTTCTGCGCACTACGTGTGTGTGCGGATCGTTTTCTTCTTCAGCCCACGTGGGAATAATTGGCTGCGGCGCAGTTGTCGGTTGCGCAACGCCCGGCGTGCGGCGTTCTTTTTCGATCAACTCTTTTTTCTCTTTGGCAACTTTCTCGCGCCTTTCCAGGTCTTGCTTGCGGTCGAAATACACCACGCCTTCGATCATCGTGACTTCCGGGCGAGAATAAATGCTGAACGGGTGGCCGTTGAACAGCACCAGGTCTGCGTCTTTACCCACGTCAATGCTGCCAACGCGCTTGTCCAATCGCATTTGAATCGCCGGATTCAGCGTAATCAATCGCAGCGCTTCTTCTTCCGTCAGGTCGCCGTACTTCATGACTTTGGCGGCTTCCATATAAAAGCGACGCCCATAATCGGCGCTGTCGGAATGAATGGAAACAACGACTCCGCGACGGGTCATGATTGCCGCGTTGTTGGGAATGGCGTCGTAGGCTTCCATTTTGTAGCCCCACCAATCCGGCAAAATCGAAGCCGAAGCGCCGTGTTTGGCAATTTCCGGCGCGACTTTGTAGCCTTCCAGCACGTGTTGCAGCGTCCGGACCTTCACGCCGAACTCTTCGCACAAGCGCAACAACATTACGATTTCGTCCGCGCGATAGCAGTGCGAATGAATATCCATTCTGCCTTTCAGAATGTCTGCAATCGCATCCAATTTCAGATCGCGGCGCGGAGGCAGCGGATCTTCGCCGCGTTTTTTGGCCAGTTCGTATTCATCCCATTTGGCCAGGTATTCGCGGCCCTGGGTGAAAGCTTCGCGAATGGTTTCTTCAACGCCCATGCGCGTGGCCGGAAAACGGCGCGTGGCTCCGGGGATGTTGGGCCGGTTGGATTGTTTCGGGTTTTCGCCAAGCGCAAATTTGATCGTCCGCGGAGCATCGGGGATCAACATTTCGCTGACCGGTTTGCCCCACTTCAACTTGATCATGGAATTCTGCCCGCCAATGGCGTTGGCGCTGCCATGCAGTTGGTGAATTAAGGTCATTCCGCCAGCCAGGCGCTGGTAAATGTTGGGATCGAGCGGGTTGATGACATCGCCCATTCGCACCATCGAAGTGACAGAAAGCGTGCCTTCGTTTGTGCCGTCCAGCGCCGAATGCGAATGCGAATCCACAAAACCCGGCGTGACATACATGCCCGTCGCATCAATGACTTTGGCATTGGCTCCGGCTTTGACTTCAGCGACTTTGCCGACAGCAGCGATCTTGCCATTCCGGATGAGAATCGCACCGCCTTCGATTGTTCCGTGCGAAGCGGTCATCACCGTCGCATTTTTGATCAAAATCTCTTCGTTGCTCTGAGCCAGCGCAGTCGCGCCGAAAGCCAACGTGAGCAGGAAAAACAGAATTGTTCGTTTCATGGTTATTCTCCCGACAAAACCCGCTCCCTACCGGTCGCGGTACTGACTCGTTACTCTTTCGGCGTTTTGCTGCCGGTGAAATCCGAATTGCGGCCCATCATTCCCATCTGGCCGCTGATTGCGTTGCCTTCGATTTTGCCTTTCAGCGTTCCGTTCATCGTTTGGCCGTTGGGCGTCGTCAAGGTGTATTCCAGCTCAATCTCGTTGCCTTTGATTGTGCCTTTGGTAATCGGGGCCGCGCCAAACTGCATGTTCAATTCGCCTGTAACGGCTTCGCCATTCTGTTGCAGATTGGCGGTCAGCTTCATTTCACCGCGCGGCGAATTGATCGTCAGCGTCCAGGAACCTGCTGCGATTCCGGCTCCTGCCGAGGCATCGCTTGGTGGAGTTGCCCCACCGCCCGGACGACTGATTCCAGCACCTCTGCCGCCGCCGGGACCGCCAAACCCGCCCGGACGTTGTTGCGGAGTTTCGGCTTTGATTTCGAAGTATTTTCCATCCACAAACACATATTTGACTTTGGTGTCGCGGGCAAACAGGTCTCCGCTGGTGACGATCAGATTCGCGATCTTGCCTTTCTCAATGCTGCCAAGCTGTTCGCCAAGCCCAAAGAGTTTCGCCGGATAAATCGTCATTGCTTTCAAGGCTTCGTCTTTCGGCAATCCCGCTTCGACGGCTCTGCCCGCGTTGACAATGAAATCCGCCGAGCGAGCAAGCGTTCCCGAAGTAAACGCAAACGGCACACCGGCTTTCAGCAAGGTCGCCGCCGCTTTCGGAGCATCCGCGCGTTCACGCAGCGTTCGCAACGATTCACTTTCCGGATCTTCCAGCCCTGCTGGTTTTTGCGGATAACTCAGGCTAAGCAGCACCGTTACATTTTTCGACTTCAGCCAATCGGCGCTCATGTAGCTTTGCGTCGCTCCCGAAACATACAACTTCAATTTGAATTCGTCGGCCAGTGCGACAGCGCGTTCAATTTCGCGCTGCGAACTTGCTGTAATCACCACGGGCATTTGGCCGTTGATGACAGGCTGCAACGCTGCCAGCGATTTATTGATTTTCGGACGCTCTGCGCCGCGCGGATTTTTGTCGTACCGGCTCCATTCATCACGATAATGTTGCGCGTCCAAAAACGACTGTCGCAAAAACGCAATCACGCCCATTGGCGAACCGGGATAGCTGCCGCCAAAACCGCGCCCGCTGCCCAATCCTACATTCATCGAAACAGGAGCTTTCAGAATCAGTTTTTCTCCGGATTCGGTTCCCAAATTGATGACGGCGCTCTGCCCTTGAAAAACTCCATTGCGCGGCGCGGTCATTGCCGTTGTGATTCCAGCGGCGCGTTGTCCGTCAAACGTAGTTTCGGCAACCTGCAACTGATCGGTAACCGTCACTTCAGGCAATAACCCTGCGCCCGATGGTTGAGCCGATTGGGCGGCCATCTGCGCCAGGAAAAACTGCGCCGGATCCCCTGTCGGAGCGCCACCGCCGCCACGCCCCTGGCCTGGACCGGCCTGGGTTTCAGGCCGCAAACCATAAGCGCTGTGCGCGTCAATCAAGCCTGGGTAAACGGTCATCCCTGTGGCATCAACGATGCGCGCGTCCGCTGGAACGGGAATATCCGCGCCGACGGCTTGAATCAAACCATTGCGAACAACGACTGTGCCTTTTTGAATGACGGCTCCGGTGACGGTGACAATCGTGCCACCGCGAATTGCGAACGCTTCACCCTGTGGTTGGGCTGAACTGGTCCGAGCGATAAACATCGCCGACATCATCAGCGCCCCCGCACAGGCCAGCGCGAATAAGGAAAAACGCTTCTTCACGGAAGTAGCTCCTGTCTTTTTTAATTCTGTTTATGCGGAAAGGATTGAAATTGAGTTAAGCAAAAACCTTGTTTGATTTGCTCAACGAATAAGACTGATTTGCGTCTGTGGCAGTTACAGCTTTGTTGCCGAAACGCACGCGTAATCTAGCCGACTCACTAGCGAAGCGCAATAAAGCCGGGCACCAAGAAATTTTCACCACATAAGGCACAAAAAACACAAAACAGCACCAAGATCTTTTGTGTGCCTTCTCTGCTTCCACATCTTCTTGAACAAATGCAAACCCCTTCTCATTCGCATTTGGACATCTCTGTTGCCTGAACTTACAATGCGCCGCACTCCAACATCGAAACTTCAAATCAGGATGAACCGTGATGAGCAAAACAACGCGCAGAGAATGGCTGCAAGGGTTGGCGCTAACTGCTTTGGCTTCAAGTCAGTTGTCCGCACAACAACAACCGGAAAAGAAACCGCCGCAACCGCTTTCGATCACGGAGTACCAGCCGAAAAGCATGCTCCACGTGAAGGAAACGAAGGTTGAGCGCGCGCGCTTTCCGGTCATTGATTTCCACACGCATCTGTCGTTCACCAACGCTTCCGGCGAGGTCGAAAAAACCACTTTTCGTGGAAAGCGCGAAGAAGTTTTGCCGGTGATGAACAGTAAAAACATCCGCGCGATGGTCAACCTGACCGCCGGATATGGCGCTGCGCTGGAAGAAAACTTGCGGTACTGGCAACAGCCAAATCCAGACCGGTTCATCACCTTCACCGAACCATGGTTCAAAAAATC
>CAYLJQ010000395.1:0-6707 GCA_964383955.1 uncultured Heliomicrobium sp.
TCCGAGAACAATATCAATACTTCCGATGACCGCCACCACATCGGCGATTAGCGATCCTTCAACCATTGCGGGCAGCGCGGACAAATTGACAAAAGATGGAGCGCGGACGCGGACGCGATACGGCCGTTCGCCACCATCGCTGACCACGTAATAGGCAATCTCGCCGCGCGCCGATTCGATGGATTGATACACTTCGCCAACCGGCACGGTAAAACCTTCAGAAGCCAGCAGGAAATGATGGATCATCACGTCAATATGCTGCTTCATCAGATCGCGTTCCGGCAATTTCAACTTCGGATGGTCGGATTTGACCGAGCCGCCCGGTTGCCTCAACCGCTCCAACGCCTGATTGCAAATCTTCCAGCTTTCGTGGAACTCATCCATACGCACCAGATAGCGTGACCAAACGTCTCCGTCGTCATACACCGGCACGTCGAAATCGTACGTTTCGTAACCAGAATACGGTTCTGTTTTGCGAATGTCCCAATTGACGCCGCTGCCTCGAATCGTCGGGCCGGAAAGCGCCCAGTCAATGGCATCTTCTTTGCTGATGAAACCGACGCCTTTTGTGCGATGCTGAAAAATCTTGTTTCCGGTAACCAGCCGCTTGCACTCTTCCAGAAAGGGCGGAAACCCATCCAGAAATTCTTTGACCAGTGGAATGAAGTTGTCGGGCACATCATAGCGCGCGCCGCCAATGACGAAATAGCTCTGGTGAAACCGCGCGCCGGTTGCGCATTCAAAGATGTCCAGAATCTTTTCACGATGCGTGAAGGCGTAAAAGAAACCCGTCATCGCGCCGATGTCCATCGCGTGCGTTCCGAACCAGACCAGGTGCGACGCAATGCGATTGAGTTCCGTCAACAAAACGCGGATAACTTTGGCGCGCTCCGGCACTTCGACACCCATCAATTTCTCAACCGCCAGGCAATACCCAAGGTCGTTGCCCATGGAATTGAGGTAATCCATTCGGCACGTGATGGTGACGACCTGTTGCCACTTTTCCTTTTCCATCGTCTTTTCCATGCCTGTGTGCAGGTAGCCGATGTCAGGAATGGCTTTAATTACGGTTTCGCCGTCCAGCACCAGTTCCAGGCGCAACACGCCGTGCGTAGAAGGATGCTGCGGCCCCATCGAAACCGTCATTCGCGTATCAGCCAGCGGATCTGGCTTGCGCAACATTGAAATCGAAGATGTCGGAACTGTAATTTCTCTGGTTTGCATAGTTATCAGAGCTTTTGGCCTTTAATAGCCTTTCATCGGAAAATCTTTTCGCAGCGGATGCCCTTCGTAATCCGCAGGCATCAGAATACGCCGCTGATCTGGATGGCCTACAAAATTGACCCCAAACATGTCGTAAATCTCGCGCTCCAGCCAATTTGAAGCTTTCCAGATGTTCCACAGCGTTGGCAGATTGGCGTCGTCTTCTTCTAGGAAAACCTTCACGCGCAGACGATGGTTATGCACCAGCGAATAAAGCTGATATGCCACGGCAAATCGTGGGCTGGCGAATTCACCCAGGTCAACTCCGCCAATATCGCTTAGATAGTTGAACTTGAAGCTTGGCTCGTCGCGCAGAAAAGTCATCAGTTCGATCAGGCCTTCGCGTTTAACGATCAGCGTAACTTCGCCAATGGCTTCAATAATCTCTTCGATTGTGTCTGCGAACTTGGTGCGGACTAAAGAAGCATCCGCATAGCGCGAGGATTGCGTTTGTGTTTGCTCAATGGA
Organism: uncultured Heliomicrobium sp.; assembly: GCA_964383955.1. Classification (GTDB taxonomy): domain Bacteria; phylum Acidobacteriota; class Blastocatellia; order RBC074; family RBC074; genus RBC074. The sequence goes on from CAYLJQ010000395.1 coordinate 1,732, forward strand.
TTCGGACATGGGTTAGGCAGCCTTCTCTTCTGTGAAAACCTTGTCGCGTTCAATCTTCTCTTGCAGCTTCATGATTGCCCAGATCAGACCTTCCGGGCGCGGCGGACAGCCGGGAACAAAGATATCCACCGGAACGACTTTGTCCACACCCTGGACGATGGCGTAGTTATTGAACACTCCACCAGCCGAGGCGCATACGCCCATCGAAATTACCCACTTCGGTTCGGGCATTTGGTCGTAAATGCGGCGCAACACCGGAGCCATTTTGATCGAAACGCGACCGGCGACAATCATCACGTCCGCCTGTCGCGGCGTGGCGCGAAAGACTTCTGCGCCAAATCGGGCAATATCATTGCGCGGATCCGTCATCGCCATCATTTCAATTGCGCAGCAGGCCAACCCAAACGTCGCAGGCCAAATTGAAGACTTGCGCCCCCAATTCACCAGCGCATCCAGCTTGGTGGTAATGACTTCCGGCAGAATTTCGCCAACTTTTGTTTCAAGACCCATAACTATAATCTCTGATTTGAAATTTCAGCGGATTGGAACGTTAAGTGCGATTCCACTCAAACAATCCTTTCTTCCAGACATACAGGTATCCCACCAGCAGAACCCCAAAAAAGATCATCATTTCGAAAAAGACAAATGGGCGGGAAAGTTTGGTAATCAGGCTTCTGAAAACGACAGCCCACGGCACCAGAAAGATTGCTTCGATGTCGAACAGAATGAACAGCATCGCCACCAAATAGAATTTGACTGAAAATCGCTGGTGCGCCGATCCGACAGGGTCCATACCGCACTCATAGGGCATCAACTTGGCGCGCGTATCTTTACGCTTGCCCACCAGATGAGTCAGGATGATATTCGTCACCGCAAACCCCATCACAAAGATGAAGACGATCAGTATTGGAGCGTATGCTTTCATCCGAACCTTTCTTGTTGCTTGGTGCTCTACACCCGTTACACATCCTGCCTGGTCAGGCGACCAGCAAATGCGGCAATGAAGTGCAAAACGGTTGTTTGGGTACCAAAAGGAAGCTTGTTAACTTAGGTTGCGAATCTTAGTACAACCTCCCTGCCCTTGCAAGGTGCGCAACAATAAAGATTCCCTGGACGCCCTCAAGGATCCCACGGACTGCCTTCCCTGCCCACTCAGTCAAAATACCTGACAATGGCGTCGTCAACTTTTATCAATTTGCGGCTTGTTTCGTGTATAAATACGACCGGCTTGACACTATTTTGGGCACGATGCTAATTTCCGTTCCGATATTTTCAGGGAAATGGCCCATATCGAATTTCTTCCTAACGTGTAGCGTACAAAATGATCAGACTAGGTTCGGAAATTCTGGATCAGCGAAGCAGTGAGACGCTGGCTCTGTTGATAAAAACGCACATCGCTACAGGCGAGCCGGTTGGTTCGCGTGCAATTTCCACTCTCAGCAGTGAAGGACTGTCTTCGGCTTCTATCCGCAATATTTTGGCGGAGTTAGAAGAGGCCGGATATGTTGAACAACCACACACTTCTGCCGGACGTGTTCCCAGCGACAAAGGGTACCGGTTCTTTGTTGATCACATTCTGGAGCAAACCACGTTATCCGAATCGGACGAATCCGCAATCCAGTCTGGAATGCGCGGGCCAATTTCCGGCTCGCCAGACCAATTGATGTCGCGGGCTTCGCATTTGCTCTCTCAACTTTCTGAAAATGTCGGCATTGTCGTTTCGCCCAGCCTGAGCCACGAAATCATGAAACACATTGATTTTGTGCGGCTTGGCGATGGCCGCATTTTGGTTATCACAGTTTCGCGCGCCGGGCATGTGCAGGATCGTGTTGTGCGAATTGACGAAGACCTGACCCAGGACGAGCTGAACACCACGGCCAATTACGTCAACGCCAATTTTACGGGAATGAGCCTTTCAGCAATTCGGGCCGAGTTGCTGAAACGACTGTCAGAAGAAAAGGCTTTGTATGATCGCTTGCTGCAAAACGCGATCATGATATGCAACCGCGATTTGACCGAATCCGGACAAGGTCAGCCGGACGTTTTCATTGAAGGCGCGTCGAATATCATTTCGAAAACGGACTTCGCGGATATCGAGAAAATCCGCGAATTGCTGCGGATGTTTGAAGAGAAAAACCGGCTTATCAAGATTTTGACCGAATGTTTGGGCACTCCTTCACAGCAAGCGGTTTCAATTCGTATTGGCGCTGAAAACAGCTTGCCAAGTTTAAGCCGTTGCACACTGATCACTTCTCATTATGGATATGAGAATCAGATTGTCGGCAGCATTGGCGTTGTCGGTCCGGTCAGGATTGAATACGCGCGAATGATCGGCATTGTAAATTACGTTGCGCGCTTGCTGGAACAATCCCTGGCAGAAGCGCCTGACGCAGCAGGATGAAACAGCCATCTCGGCAACATCGTTTTACTGGCCTCGTTTCCCCAACAACAAAATCAAACTGAATAAGAGGTAAGCGACTTTGAGCAAACGAGATTATTACGAAGTGCTCGGCGTCAGCCGTAACGCAAATGACCAGGAACTGAAAAGCGCGTATCGCAAACTGGCGATACAGCATCACCCGGATAAGAATCCCGGAAACCATGAAGCCGAAGAAAAGTTCAAAGAGTTGAACGAGGCTTACGGCGTGCTATCCAACCCTGACAATCGAAGCCGATATGATCGGTTTGGTCATGAAGGTGTTGGTTCGTCTGCCGCATCGGCTCCTTGGGGGAATGCCGACTTTGGCGGATTCGAAGACATTCTGGGCGACATCTTTGGCGATCTGTTCGGCGGTGGCGGTCGAAGCAACGCCCGCCGCGGCGGAGCCCAGCGCGGTTCTGATCTTCGTTACGACCTGGAAATCAGCCTTGAACAGGCCGCGGCTGGGTACAAAACCAAAATTGCTATTCCCCGGCTGGAAAACTGCGAAACCTGCAATGGATCTGGCGCAGCGGCTGGTTCCACGCCGGTTACTTGCAATGCTTGCGCAGGCGCTGGCCAGATTCGTTATCAGCAAGGATTCTTTTCCGTCAGCCGCACTTGCGACCAATGCCGAGGCACGGGCCGCACCATTCCCAACAAGTGCAAAACCTGTTTTGGCCAGGGCCGCATCGAGAAAGAAAATGACCTTGAGATCAAAATTCCGGCTGGCGTAGACACGGGCGCGCGTTTGCGCTTGGCGGGCGAAGGCGAAGCCGGTCGCAGCGGCGGAGGAAATGGCGACCTTTACGTTGTAATCCACGTTAAGGAACACGATGTTTTCGAGCGGCAAGGCAACAATCTTTATGTCGCCGTCTCAATCACCTTCAGCCAAGCTGCGCTGGGAGCGGAAATCAAAGTTCCGACACTGGATGGCGAGGAATCCTTGACGATTCCGGAATACACACAGACTGGTTCGATCTTTCGTTTGAAAGGAAAAGGAATCGTTTCGCTGCAAGGTCATGGACGCGGCGATTTGTTCGTCGTCACCAATATCGCCACCCCGACTCGCCTGACCCGCGAGCAAAGAAAACTGCTGGAACAGTTCGCCGCCATCGAAGAAAAGCAGGCGGAAAGCGCGGCAAAGCGGTTTGGCAGCAAAGTCAAAGACATTTTCGGGTAATTCTTGAGGTTCAGACATTATTTGGAGTGCTGCGCTCTTGGCGCAGCTTTGGAAGTCCTTTAGAGTTCAGCTTGTTATTGATTTCAAAACGCTTCGTTAAGAATGGGACTACCAAAGCTACGCCGAAGGCATAGCACTCCAAATTTTTTCGCCTTGAGGTAAGAATGAAAAAGATCATCCCCGTACTGCTTGCAGCTTTCAGTATCATCACGATGGCTGCCGACAACTGGCCGCAGTTTCGAGGGCCTGATGGAACAGGCCACTCGGATGCGCGCGATTTGCCCTTGAATTGGAGCGAAACGCAAAACATCGTCTGGAAAACACCGATTCATGATCGCGGTTGGTCTTCGCCTGTTGTTTTCGGAAAGCAGGTTTGGCTGACTTCGGCCAGCAAGGACGGCAAACAGCTTTTTGCGCTTTGCCTGGACAAAGACACAGGAAAGCTGATCCGCGACATCAAACTGTTTGACGTCGCGCAGCCGCAATATGCCCATCCGTTCAACACTTACGCTTCGCCGACACCAGTCATTGAACAAGGCCGCGTGTACATCACCTTTGGCTCGCCCGGAACTGCTGCGATTGACACCAAAACATTCAAAGTCATCTGGGAGCGCCGCGATTTCGAATGCAACCACTTTCGAGGTTCAGGCTCATCGCCGGTTATTTTCCGCGACATGCTGCTGATGCACTTTGACGGCAGCGATCACCAATTTGTCGTCGCGCTAAACAAAAACACGGGCAAAACTCTGTGGCGAACCGAACGCTCGATTGATTTCCAGGATTTGGACAAAAACGGGAAACCTGCCGCCGAAGGCGATTTGCGCAAAGCCTTTTCGACTCCGCACGTCACGCAGATCAATGGCCGCTGGGAAATGATCAGCCTGGGAGCCAAAGCCGCTTACAGTTACGATCCGTTCACCGGCAAGGAGCTTTGGCGCGTGGAAGAGCGCGGACAACATTCGGCCAGCACACGGCCAGTGCTGGGCCACGGGATGATTTTTTACCCGACCGGATTTTCCAATGGCCAGCTTTACGCTGTGCGTATGGGAGGCAGCGGACTTATTACTGATTCTCATGTCGCCTGGCGCGTCAAACGCGGAGCTTCCAACAAACCTTCGATTCTGTTGATTGACGACCTGATCTATATGATTGGCGACACCGGCATTGCCACGTGCGTCGAAGCCAAAACCGGAGAAATCGTCTGGCAGCAACGCATCGGCGGCGAATACTCTGCTTCGCCGGTTTTTGCCGACGGCAAAATCTGGATGTTTAGCGAAGAAGGCAAAACCACAGTCATCAAACCCGGCAGGACGTTTGAAAAACTGGCGGAAAACAATTTGGATGATGGCTTTTTGGCTTCCCCGGCGATTGCTG
>CAYLJQ010000396.1:0-6659 GCA_964383955.1 uncultured Heliomicrobium sp.
GTTAAAGGAACAAAACAGGCAATGGCTAATAATAATCTGAAGCGTGAACTGTTGGCCGAATTTCTAGGCACATTTGTTTTGATCGCCATCGGCGCGGCCGTCGTCGCCCAAGTCGTTCTGGGCAAAAAGCAAAATGGCGACTACCTTTCAATCAATCTGGCTTGGGGCTTTGCCGTAACGATGGGAATTTACGTTGCAGGCGGAGTTTCCGGCGCTCACCTGAATCCGGCTGTGACGTTGGCAGTGGCGATTCGCCGCCAACTGGCCTGGGCAAAAGTCCTGCCCTATTTCGCTGCGCAAATTGCAGGAGCTTTTTGTGGCGCGGCAACGGCGTTTTTCGTCTACCGCGAAGCTTTTTTTGCTTTCGACGGCGGTACTCGACAAATGGACACGGCGGGAATCTTTGCGACGTATCCGCAAAGCTACCTGTCAACATCCGGCGCATTGTTAGATCAAATTGTTGGCACGGCGATTTTAATGCTGGTGATTTCGGCTATCGGCGATGCGCGCAACAGTGTTCCGGGAAACGTCGCTCCGCTGGCCGTAGGCTTTTTGGTCATGGCGATTGGGATGGCATTTGGACTGAATGCTGGCTACGCAATCAACCCTGCCCGCGATTTGGGGCCGCGTTTGTTCACGGCGATTGCTGGCTGGGGCGGTCAGGTTTTCACGGCCAACAACTATTACTTCTGGGTTCCGATTGTCGGCCCGCTGATTGGAGGCCCGCTTGGCGCATTGGTTTACGACTGGTTCATCGGCAAACGCTTCCCGTCAGAAACCAACAATTGACCATTACGCATTGTTCATTAGCCATTAATCGTCAGGGTAGTTTTCTACCTGTTGAATAATGGCTAATGGGCAACGGCCAATTCATAATTATTGCTTTACTTTGATCATAAACTCTTCCACTCGCCGCCGATCCACTTCGTTCTGCCACTTTCCTTCCCGTTTGAAATACGAACCAATGATAAATCCGTCGGCTTTGGGGCAGAACTCGGCGATGTTTTTGTCGTCCACGCCTGAACCTAAAATTACGGGTAATCGGCAATGCGCTTTGGCTTCTTCGACGTCGGCCAGCTTCGGCGGATCGCCGGTTGCGCTGCCGGTGATGATGACGGCATCGCCGCGCATGAACTCCACGGTTTCGGCCATCACGCCCAAGCTGATGTCTGCGGTGATGGCGTGCGAAGAATGCTTCTTTTTCACGTCCGCCCAAACCTGCACGCGTTCGGCTCCGATCATTTTTCGATAGCGCAACAGTTTCGCCGCCGAAGATTCAATCACGCCTTCATCAGCAACGTGCGCAAAGACAAAGCTCTCCGCGCGAACGAAATCCAAGTTGGCGGCCTGTGCCACGGCCATTGCTTCGATGTTGGCTCCGGCCAGAATTTGAATGCCGACCGGTAATCCGCTTTCGGCTTTCACCGCCTGCCCAACCAAAGCCATTGCCGCGACAATTTCCGGCCCGACTTCGCCGCGCAGATACGGCACGTCGTGCATGTTTTCGATGGCGATGCCGTCAATTCCGGCTTCGCGGTAAATGGCAGCTTCGTGAATGGCTTGCATGATGATTTCAGCAACGCTTTGCCGGTTGGCGGGCGTTCCCGGCAAAGCGCCAACATGAATCATTCCTACGATTGGTTTTGAACTGGAAAAGAGTTTCATTAGCATTCTGCCATTTCCGAAACACCCGGTTTTTCCGCACCCTGCAAAGGTCTATAATCGTATCGTTCTTTGCGGGGAGAAGTAATGATTAGTTTAATTCGCCATCCAAAACGAAAAAAAGGCTTGCTGATCGCGGCGGGAGTTTCCGTCGTGGCTCACGTTGCGCTGTGTATCGGTGTTTATTACGCGCCAATTTTTGGTTTGGCGATGAAGCTGCGCGGGGTTGAATTCGTTGATGAAGACTACAACCACGCCATCCTGATTGATTTCTCGAAGAAGTTTGAATATCCAACCGGCTATCTGGGCTTCCGTCCGCCTGACAAGGTCAAATCCCTGGAAGAAATCGAAAAGGAAAAAGCTCGCCAAGCCAAGCTTGAAGCTGCGCGCCGCCGCAAACAAGAACGCATTGATGAAGAACGACGTCAACAAGAAGAAATAGCCCAACGCGAAGCCGAACAAAAAGAAACCGAAGAGAAAGCCAAGGCCGATGCTCTGGCAAAAGCTTCGACTGAATCTGAAAAGCCAGCCGAAAAACCTGCCGAAAAACCTGAAAGCTTCGGCGCGTTTGGCAGAATCAACACCGCTCCAATCAAAGATCAGGTGAAGCGGCTTTACGACGCGAAAAAAGAAGGCAAACTGGCTTTGCCGGAAGGCCGCTTGAAAATCGGCGTCAGCGGCACAGTGAAATCCGACGGCACTCTGGTTGATTACAAAATCACGCAATCATCCGGCATCAAGGAAATTGACGAAGCGGCGCTGGCCATTCTGGCCGCCGTCAGCGAAAGCAAAGCGATGGGGCCGCTGCACCAATTGACTTCATTGAGCATGGTTTTGGATATTGCCCAGGAAGCTCAATTGATCGTGACAGGCTTTACTGAAAACGAAGAAGATGCGCGCAACATCACCAATCTGGCGCAAGCGGCGATCTTTATCGCCAAGCTCAATAAATCGAAAGACCAGGGCGCGATGCTGATGCTTAACAACCTGAAAGTCCGCCGCGACGGCCAGCGCATCCAAGCCATCATCAGCATGCCGCGCGAAAAAGCCACCGAATCCCTGACCAAGACGATGGAAAAAGGTCAGGGCTGATTTCTCTCAACTCGCCGCCAATTCTTCTTCCAGCAACTGCCGCTCGTACAAATCGGCGTAAGCGCCGTCCAGTCGCATCAATTCTTCGTGTGTGCCGCGTTCGATGATGCGTCCATGATCCAGCACACAAATCAAATCGGCGTCTTTCACTGTCGAGATACGATGCGCCACGATCAAAGCCGTTCTGCCCTGCATCACTTCGCGCAAATGAGTCAGGATTTTTTCTTCGGTGTAGGTATCCACCGCCGAAAGCGAATCGTCCAGAATCAGAATCTTCGGGCGGCGAATGACGGCGCGAGCAATTGCCGTTCGCTGTTTTTGCCCCCCGGAAAGCGTGATGCCGCGTTCGCCCAGAACGGTTTCGTACTTGTTGGGGAAATCGCGCACGTCTTCGGCCAAACTGGCGGCGTCGGCGGCCCATTCAATGTCGCTATCGTTCGATCCGTTGACGCCAAACCGGATGTTTTCGGCCAAAGTTTCGCTGAAGAGAAAAGTTTCCTGCGGCACGTAGCCGATGTTTTCGCGCAAGGTTTTGAGCGGAATTTCGCGAATCGGGCGGTCGTCAATCAACACCATTCCGGGTTCGGCGTCCAGCAATCGCGGAACCAGATTCATCAGCGTTGATTTTCCGGAGCCGGTTCGCCCGATAAAGGCGACTGCCTGACCGGCTTCAATGACCAAGTTGATGTCCTGCAAAACCGGAGGCGTAGTTTCGGAATATCGAAACGTCAAATTCCGAAACTCAATTTTGCCCTCAATCCCTCCGTCTCTCCGTCTCTCTGTCCCTTCTTCTTTACGAAGATCAGCAATCGCTGGCTCAATGGCCATGATTTCGTGCATGCGCTTCAGACTGGCGGTGCCGCGCTGAAACAAATTCGTCACGAAACCCATTGCGATCAGCGGCCAGATCAATTGTTCCAGGTAAAGATTGAAGGCGGCAAACTCGCCCAGCGTCATTCGCCCTTGAGCCGTTTCGCGCCCTCCAACCAGAATGATCGCCGCGAAGCCCAAGCCAATGAAAAATTGCATCAAGGGGCGAAACACTGCTGACAGCTTGACCAAACTGATGTTCCGATCCACGTATTCTTCATTTAGCCGCGCAAACTGGCGTTTTTCGGATTCTTCCTGGGCGTAAGCGCGAATGACGCGCACACCCGTCAGATTTTCCTGCGCGCGGGCAGTCATATCGGAAAAGAACTCCTGAATTTTCTCGAAGCGGACGTGAATCTGGTGGCCGAAGTATTTCACCGTCAACGAAACCAGCGGCATGGTCAGCAATAAAATGATGGTCAGCTTTACGCTGATGCTGAACATCAGCGGCAAAATGATCAGCACGCGAAACAACGTCTGTTCGCTGTACATAATTGCCGGGCCGACAATCTGGCGAACCGCGCCAAGATCGTTTGTCGCCCGCGCCATCAAATCGCCGGTTCGTTGCTGCTGGAAAAAGGTCAGGGGAAGTTTTTGCAGATGGCCGTAAAAATCCTGCCGAAGGTCATATTCAATGAAGCGCGACATATTGATCAGTGTTCGCCGCTGAAAATACAAAAAAACGCCGCTGAGAATGCTGGTGCCGACAATGATGGCGACAGAACGCCACAGCTTGTCGTAGCTCAAATCACCAGCTTTCAATCCATCAATTGCCAGCCCGACGTAACGCGGCACAAAGACTCCGAACGTTACCGAACCGAGCACAAACAAGGTTCCGGCCATCAATTGCCAGCGATATTTTTTCAGGTAAAACACCAACCAGGTGCGGCCTGTGGCGAATTGAATTTGATCGTTCACTCTTGTCTTCCTGCGTTGGCTCTGCCGGTATGCGAGCGTAAAGATCGCGCCACCAGCCCGATTCCTCCTGCCAGCAGCACCAGCATCAAGATCGTGTTGAACAAACTGGTTTCGCGGAAATAAATGTTCAGGTTGGTAATGATGCCCGCAAAAATAATCACGGTTCCGGCCAGGGTCAGCAGCCAACCGATCACGGATCGTCCGTTGAAAAACAGCATTCCGATACCAATGATCAGCGGCACCAGCGATAACCCAAAAGCGTTGTACCCGCCCAATTGCCAGAAGCCGCTGGTGACAGAAACCTGATTGGTCAGCAAATAGCCTCCGGCGACGGCCATTGCCAATCCAGCCAGAAACTCTCCCAACCCGACGGGAGTGCCGCCCGCATTACGAAACCTTGGTTCACTTTCCATTCGCAATCCTTTGGTAATGAATTGATTCTTGAAAATCGAATCGGCATTCTACGTTTGCCCCCAACTCACCACAACTATCGCATTTTCTCTCATAAGGTATTGTTTGAACTTTGGAGCCGCAGAGGCGTGCTTACCGCCGGTTTTTCAAAATTCTTTTCAACGCTTCCCTGCCCCTTCCGGTAGAGGGTTACGAAGCAAGCGAGACGAAAGCAGAAACCGAGCGAGATTATGGAATGGAACAATGTAGCGCTGATGGCTGACCAACTTCGATTTAATGATCGGACGGTGACGCACGCACCCGAAGCGCGTCCGCTTGATTCCCCGATGGGATCACTGATCGCGCGCGCCCAGCAGGGCGATTTAACAGCGTTTGACCAGATTATGGCTTTGCATCAGCAGCGCGTGGTCGGCATCGCCTGGCGAATGCTGGGCAATCAGGATGATGCGCTGGATGCTGCGCAGGATACGTTTCTGCGCGTTTACAAATTCATCGGCAAATTCGATCCCACGCAGGATTTTTCAGGCTGGCTATACCGAATTGCCGTCAACGTCTGTCACGATCTGGCCCGCAAGCGCGGGCGCGGCAATCCGGTATCGCTGGATGCCGAAATCGAAGCCGGCCGCTTCGTCGAACCCAGCCCTCACAATACCGAGAGTTCGGCGATGTTCGCGCAGGAAGGAAGGATAATCGCCCGCGCTCTGAAAACTTTGTCCGAAAAAGAGCGCGCGGCGATTGTCCTGCGCGATATGGAAGGTTTGACGACAGAAGAAGTCGCCAAATTTTTAGGCTCAACCCCCACAACTGTTAGGTCACAAGTCAGTTCGGCTCGCGCCAAGATCAAACTCTTCCGCGACCGCTGGCTGAAAAAGTCGGTTCAGAACCGGGATCGGTAGCGACCTGGTGGCCGTTTTAGCGAGGCCCCATTATGAGATGCGAACACTTAGAAAAATTGATTCCTTTGTACGTCGGCGGAGACCTGGAACCGCTGGAAGCGGACAGCGTGCGCCAACACCTCAACACTTGCGCGCATTGCCGTCAGTTGAACGAAGAATTTCAAGCCAGCCAAGCGTGGCTGACTGGATTTGCAGTACCCGAATTTGACGAAGCGTCCTTTGCCAATATGCGCGCCTCGGTCTTTCGCGAAATCGAGCGGCAGGAGAAGAGAGGGAGTTGGCCAACTTGGATAAACTGGTTGCTGCCGAAATGGAGCCAGCGCCAAGGCTGGAGCCCAGGATTGATGCTGGCTTCGGCGACTGTGGCTATAACAATCACAACGGGTTTGGTTGCTGTAGTTTATCGCCAGCAAACGATTCCGGTGAAATCCGGCGGCGAGACCATTGCCAACAATGACAAGCAGGCTAACAGAGGCAGCATTGAACAAAATGGCAGTGATTCAGTTGGCGTACCGGTTGGCAATCCGATCAGCGTCAAGCATCGTTCGTTTAGATCAAAACGCGTGGATTCGCCGCTGCCACCTGAAGCGTTCAACAATGGCGGCTTTTCAAATGCCTTGGAACCGCCTGTGACTCCGGAAGAAACTGCGGAGCAAGCGACGACAACCGCTCCTGCTGAACAGGTAGCGACGACTGCTCCCGTAGAACCGGTAGAAAAAGAAATGCTGCGGATTGAATTACAAACCGCAGACCCGAACATCAGAATTATCTGGCTGACTCCGAAACCGGACAGCTCATCGAATACTAAAA
>CAYLJQ010000397.1:0-6657 GCA_964383955.1 uncultured Heliomicrobium sp.
TTCCATCTTTTTCGAATTGAAATCACCGGGCTAACGGCGCGCGTGCAAATAGACCAAGGCTCCTTGCGTTGGGAGGGCCATTTGGCTGAAGCGGCGCAAACCATTGCGCTGGTGACACGTCACGCCTCTGCTGCCTTCGCCGGATTCGCCTTCACCGCCGGTTGGGAAGATTCCTTTGTTGGGGGCAATGGCAATCTGCAAGATCTGGGATGGCGGGTCGAATCAGGCATTTGGGTTATGGCGGGTGGCAATCTTCAACAACAAAATCCGCTAGCCGATGCCTTGATCGTCAAAGAATTGCCTTTAAGAGAATCTGTGGCTGCGTATGAATTCGTCATAAATGCGCGCTTTGTTAAGGTCGGCGGACCGAAAGCCTGCTACGGTATTTGCCTGATCAAGAGCGGAAATGTTCAGCAGAATGAAAACAAAAAATTGACATTCCAACCGGCCTTGTCGCTGACTGTTCAGGAGATGGATAACCAGTGGACCTTCGTCGCTGAAGCAGGTGGCTCAGCGCGCGCGTTCACGTTGCCAGATGATTTTGACCCACACAAATCTCAACAATTCCGTTTTCGGCAAGAGAGCACAATGTTGAAATTCAACCTCGCGTCCAAACCCCTAGGCGAAGTTGAATGTGAATTGGGACTGTCGCTGCTGGGACTTGTTTCCCGACATGCGGCGGTATCATTTGATATGGTGCGTGTCACGGCCCTCACCAAGCCGTGAGTTACGTCAAACAGGGGACGCACAATGGGCATCAAATTGGGGCCGACTCCACAGGAGTTTATCTGGGCCAGCGGCATCGAAGACACATTCGTGCCGCAATCTCGTCCGGGACATCGTTCCCTGGACGAATATCTGCTAATCGGTCACTACCAACATTGGCGTGAAGACATCACGCTGGCACGCGAACTGGGGCTGCAAGCCTTGCGTTGGGGCGTGCCCTGGTACCGCGTCGAACCTTTTCCAAACGAATTTGACTGGCGATGGACGGACGAAGTGATTCCGTTCATGGTCAACCAGCTTGGCATCACGCCAATTATTGACCTGATGCATTACGGTTGTCCGTTCTGGATGTACAAAGAATTCATCAGCCCGGATTACCCGCAGGCTGTGGCACGCTACGCCAGCGAATTTGCGCGTCGTTATAAAGGGTTGGTTTACTGGTACACACCACTGAACGAACCGCTGATTAATTCGTTGATGTGTGGAATGCGCGCTTTGTGGCCGCCATATTTGCGCGGGGATCGCGGCTACATTCGTGTCATGCTCCAGATCGTCAAAGGCATCCTTAACACTGTAGACGCGATTCGCGAAATCGAACCGAAATCTGTCATGGTGCATGTAGAGGCTGCCGGTTTGACGCGCGCTGTGCGCGAAGACCTGATGACCTTAGCCCTGGAAGAGCAGCGGCGCGGGTATCTGAGCTTCGATTTGTTGACGGGGAGAGTGAAGCCGGATCATCCACTATTTACCTGGTTGGTCAGATACGGCGTGCCAGCAGATGATTTGCTGGAAATCGAACGCCGCCGCCTGACACTGGATGTGGTCGGACTGAACTTTTACCCGCAATGGTCAACCAAACAAATCTATCTGGATCAGAAAGGCCGCATCGCGTATCGCAATACCGAACAAGAGGGGCCAGGTTTTGCAGAACTGATTCGGGATTATCACAAACGCTATGACGCGCCCGTGATGGTAACGGAAACAAGCGCCGTTGGCCCGCCGGAAGTGCGTGTGGGCTGGCTGCAATCTTCGCTGGCGACGATCAAAACCCTGCGTGCTGAGGGCGTGCCGGTTCAGGGGTATACCTGGTTTCCACTGTTCACGATGATTGATTGGCGCTACCGTTTCGGTCGCGGGCCGGTTAATGAATACCTGTTAGAGTTGGGGTTATATCAATTGAATGAAGGGACGCCACGCTGGAAAGCGACAGAACTGGTGGGGCAAATGCAGCAATATATTGCCAAACCGGAAGAATCCATTGGAGAGCTGGCAGTCCATCCAAAATAGACAAAGCAAGTCATGCAGTTCGACCTTCTTGTTAGTCAGGATAGCAGAGCGGAAACTTCGGCTTTATTCCGAAGCTTCTTCCTGGGCGGTTTTGAATGCTCGACGCACCGCAATCGAACCGGGCGGCGTCTGGATTTGATTGCTGCCACGCATCACGACCGATTCGCAAATGCAGATTATGATCGCTTGCGCGCGACAGGAATGCGTTCGGCGCGTGATGGTGTGCGGTGGCACCTGATTGAGCGCCAGCCGTACCAATATAATTTTTCCAGTTTGCTGCCGCTGGTTGACGCCGCGCGCGATTCCGGCGTGCAAGTCATTTGGGATTTGTTTCATTACGGCTGGCCGGACGATCTGGACATTTTTGCCCCGGAATTCATTGATCGTTTGGCGCGATTGGCGGGCGCAGTGGCTAAATTGCTGCGCGAGGAGTCAGACGAGATTCCCATGATCGCTCCGCTAAATGAAATCTCTTTCTTCGCTTGGGCAGCCGGAGACGCAGGTGTTTTCTATCCTTTTGCCAACGGACGCGGCCATGAATTAAAGCGTCAATTGGTGCGTGCATCCATCGCTGCTGTCGAGGCGATTTGGGACGTCACGCCTCAAGCGCGCATTGTTCACACCGATCCGTTGATCAACGTCATCGCCCGCACAGAAAATCCACACGATCAAGATGCTGCCGAAAGTTATTGCCGTTCTCAGCACGAAGCCCTGGATATGCTGAGCGGGCGACTGGAACCAGGGCTTGGGGGAAGTGAAAAATACCTGGACATCATCGGCGTGAATTACTACTTGCATAATCAATGGTTTTTTCCGGATCGAGAGATGGTTCCGTTTGGCTCACCGCTCTACCGCCCGCTGCGCGAATTGTTGCGCGATGTTTATGATCGCTACAGACGCCCACTTTTCATCGCTGAAACCGGCACCGAAGATGATTTGCGTCCTGCTTGGCTTCGTTATGTAAGCGAAGAAGCCCACGCCGCCTTGCAAGCGGGCGTCCCGTTAGAAGGGATTTGCCTTTATCCCATTCTCAATCATCCAGGTTGGGAAGATGATCGGCATTGTTACAACGGGTTATGGGATTATGCTGATGCGACGGGACAGCGAGAGGCTTGCGAAGCTTTGTTTAAAGAACTGCGTTCCCAGCAGGCAATTCATTGCACACAGAAAGTGAGTAAGGCCATGCAGCATCAATGGACGTAGGGCGTGGAGCTGGCAAATTTTGAATTGTCCGGCATCTTGCGCCGAACGCGTCCGGAACGAGCAAACGCTTTATGGCCGTCTCGTACCAGCACTTCAATCCGGCGATTGGCAGGTGGCTCATCCACATCATCCGAAAGCTGATAAGTCAGCCGATACTGCGCGCGCAGTTCATCGGCCAGTTCAGCCAGCATCCAATCCAGACTGGCAGGTTGTAGCGGGAAATAAATACCGCCGCCGCTCTGTTCCGCCAGCCAGGCCAGATTTCGTTCCGCCGATTCCAGCTTCGGCAGCGACGCCAGGATTTTGACGTTTGACGATTTGCCGCGAATGGCGCTGGCAATAGCCTCGGTTTCGCTGACAACGTAAAGCGCCGCATCCGCGTTTTGAATCGCAGTCAGCGCTTCGCTCAGCCGCACCTGCCCGGCGGTATTCAGTCCGCTGGTCAGCAGCAGAATGGCACGGCGGCCTTCGGTTTCACTGAGCTTAGCCGCCGCCAGCAGCAGCGCATCGTAAAGCGCCGCTTTGTTGCCGCGATGTTCGTTTCGTTTCAGAGCTTCCCGAAATGAAGCTTCCTGGTTGCTCCAATCCTGATCCAGCGACACTTCGTCGGAAAAATGCATGACGGCAACGCGATCCGCCGGTTGCAGTTTACGGCGAAACGAAAGCAAGGCGTTGTGGATGAGTTCTTCGCCACCGAAGAAGCTCCCCGTGGCATCCAGCAGCAACACCAGATTGACCGGCACATGACGATGTTCGAAATGCACCGGCTGGTAGCGCCGTCCATTGTCATAGATGAAAAAGTCCTCCGCCCGCAATCCATTCACCGCTTTTCCCAGCGTGTCGCGCACCGTCACGGAAAGGCTGATTTCCACGGTCCCGATTTTCAGCACGTCGCCATTGTTGTCTGGTGCGGAACCCGGTTTTGAGATTCGCCGTCCGCTCTGCGCCGCCACCGAAGCAGCGCAAAACGTGATTGCCAGTAACAGCAAACAAAGCCGAAGACCGTGTATGTGTGTGTAGTCGTTCATGTGATCGAATTATCCATTCCCGATTATTCGACAGGATCAGCAGGTGTTGTTCTCTGCCCGTTAATGTTCAATGGTGAATGGTTAATGCCGCCCTTAAAACGTCCGTCCAATGCTGAACCGCATGACCGTGCGTTTTTCCAGCGACAGCACTTTGGGATTGGTAATGTCGGGGTTCGCGTTCGGGTTGTAGGCGAAAATCAGCCGGAATGGCACATTGATCACCGGAACCTGCACCCGAAACTCCATCCCGACCGAAGCCCGCAAACTGTCCAGCAAGCGCGTCGTGCCTTCTGAAATCCGCAGCTTGTTATACGAGCGCGAATCGCCCGTCAGATAAACGCGGCGGAAGCCGGGCGGCAATCCGTCGCTGGTCAGATTGGCGAAGGAAGCCATGGCACTGTCTATTTCGTCGCGCGTCGCCACGGTTCCCGAAGAATTCAAAATCACTCCGGTCGGCGTAATCGTCTGCTCGACAAAATTCGAGGTGACAAGCTGGTCGCTGTATTTGCGCAGATTGAACACCGTGCCCACGTCCGTGAAAGCCGCCAACGCAACCGGCCCGGCAATCGGAATGCGGTATTCAAAATTGAACAGCAGCCGCGTGTCGCCGCCCACCGCCGTGTAAAAAGGAATTTCATTGCCGTCGGCATCTTTGCGAACAATGCGGGAAACATTGCAGCCAGGGCTTTTCGTTTCGCCGCACCCGCCTTCCGGCGCTTCATAAGTGAACGCGCGCAGCACGCTGGAATGAACCGAACCGTCGGCCACGTCTTCCAGTTCGCCCGCGCTGTTCAGGGTTTTCGCCACGACGTTGCGCGTGGATTGGAAATAATCGTAGCGGGCGACCGGCGAGATGGAATACACGTTGTAACCGCGCACGTCGTTTTCGCCGCCCAGAAAGTAACGTTCAGTGATCGGAATGCCGCCGATGAATCCCAGCGATTGCGTGTTGACCAGGGCGTCAGAAAGTCTGCCGAAGGTGCGCACGTGCCCGGCATTGAACCGCAGCCCGATGACGTGCTGTCGTTCAGAATTTTTGTTGAACACCGGGCGAAAGAATTTGTATTCAATGCTGGGCGTCAGGGTTTTCACGTCGCCGCCCAGCACTCCACCGGACATGGCCAACCCCAGATACAGGCTTTGGCCGCGCGTCGGATCAATTGCCGCGTTCAAGCTGTTGAAAAAAATGTTCGGCGTAATCCGGCTGGTGACGATGCGCGGCTGGCTGTAAGTCACTGGAATGTCATTTGTCGTGTCCGTGTCTGTGTTGACCTTTGGGTCTTTGATTCGCGAAGTGGTTAGGGAATACGACATGCCGACGCGCGTGAAGTTGGCGTATTCGCGAAACCGCCGGGTGAAAACCGACAATGGCGCGGAGGTGCTGATCGTTCCTCCCGCAACTTCCTGCGTGAACAGCGAATCGAGTTCGACTTGCGACAGGTTGCCGGTTGAAAAGTAATTGCTGAAGGTGTTGTAACTGTTGCCGAAATACTGCTGCCGCTGCGCGAAAAGCTGTAAGCCCAGGCTGACGGGCTTCCCGAACAGATACGGCACGTTGTAGCCGATGGACGCCGCAAGCTGGCGGTTGCCGCCGGAAATGTCGAAGCTCAAGGTCTGGCCATATCCCAGTAAATTGTTTGTCGAATACCCGATGCCAAAATAACTTCCGGAAAAACCCGAAACGCCGCCATTGATTGTAATCTGCTGCCGCCCGCGCTCTTTCACCTGCAAGTCAATTTCCAGCGTCTGGTCGCGGTCGTTGGTGCGCGTGATGGCGTCTTTTTCTTTGATCTCTTCAAACAGTCCCAACTGGTTCAGCCGCAGAATGGACAAATCCCAGTACCGTTTGTTGTACGGATCGCCTTCGTTCAGCACGACTTCACGGCGCAGCACGTAATCGCGCGTCGCCGTGTTGCCGATGAATTCCAGACGGCGCAGCGAAAATTGGCGGCCTTCGTCCACTTCCAGCGTCACTTCGACTTCTCCTTCTGTGTCGCTGGTGTCGGTGAATTTCGGAATGAAATCCACGCTTGCCTGAATGTAGCCTTGCGTGCCGTAAAGGTCTTTGACGCCCTTGAAAACATTTTCCTGAATCAGCTTGGCGCTGACGTAATCGCCGGGCTTCAGTCGTGACACCGCAGTGACGATGCCTTGCTGAAAAATGGTGACGCCTTTCTCTTCAACTTTCGTGATCTTGTAGCGGCGGCCCACTTCGATGGGAATGCTGATTTTCAATCCCGGCCCAGCTTTTCGCAGCCCCGGAATCGGGAGCGGAAAGCCGTTCGACGCGACACCGTCGGGCACGACTTCCGGCTCGCCGATTTTGGCTTGCAGATAGCCTTGCGAGCCTAGAAAAAACCGCACACGCTCCAGATCGTCTTGCAGCTTGTCTTTGAAGTAGATGTCCTTGGAT
>CAYLJQ010000398.1:0-6645 GCA_964383955.1 uncultured Heliomicrobium sp.
TCTGGCGATTTCGGACCGCAACGGCGAGCGAATCCAGTCATTGGTCAAAGCGCTGGCAGAACTGGCAAAGGCTTTGTAGTCGGCAGATTCGCCTGCGGCTTTGTTGATTTCGTTGGTGAAAGTCACGGTCCCTTTGGTGATTCCCCAAGTGACGTAATCGTACGTTGGGTTGCCGAAAGGAAGCTGGCGCATTTGCTGGTAACCGCCTTTGCTGTTACCGCTGCCAACATCAATTAAGACGGAAATGCTGCGGTTGTCATACCACTTCTGCCCGGCTTTGTATCGTTTCGGAATTGCGCCTGCGATGGTCAGTTGAACTTCGGTGTCCACATCCAGAAAAGAAGCTGTCTGACCAGTGCGTTTGACGATTTCTGAAGCTAAATCCTGCGGATTGTTTCCAACAACGCCGCTGCTGACCACGATGTGGATGTTTTCTATCGGGATTCGATATTCCCCTTTTAACCGCTGATAAAATTGCTGAATGGCGTTTGCGGTGTCGCGGATCGCTTCGGGAGTGAAAAGGCCATTTTTGGTTTGCACCAACGTGGTGTTGATGATTTCGGCGTAAACGACTTTGACGCTGTAGTTGTCCGATTCGCCAGTGATGCGCAAGCCGATGGCTTTAATGCCTTTTGAGCCAACCTCAATTCCGCCGTGCAATTCGTCGGCGGTCTGGAATGCGCTTTTCGCGTGAACTGGCAGAACGAAAGCCAACAAGACAAACAGCACAAGCACTGATGCCATCAGCGACGCTGTAGATTTCATACGGGGGAGAATCATAGCGTGACTCACTGTACTAGGTTGATTGTTTGCGGTGTGATTTAGGAAAACCACTTTCAACTTTCTGACTTCAATCTTTTTCTGAGAATGCCGACCACATAAACAAGCGCTCCAAAAACCAGGACTGTCGCCAATGACAAGGCAGCCGGAACCACAAACGAAGCGCCGGATTTACTGGTTTGAGATTTATTCATCTGGCCGGATGCGTCTGATCCGGTTGCTGCTGCTGCCTGTGTCGCCATAGAAGTGGTTTTTGAGGTTACCGGTGTTGGCGTCGCGGCGGCAATCGTTGATGGAGTGAGAACCGGACTTGGAGCCGGTGTAACAGTTGGTGTGGGTTGTGTTTTTGATGCGCTTTGGCGTGAAGCGGGGCGGCCTGATCGCCCTTGATTGCTTCCTTCCTCACGCGCACCGGGAAAAGCGTCTTCCGGGCCATAAGTGGCAAGGGATTTTTTCTTTTCCGGCGATAAGCCCGGTTGTTTTTGACTTTGCTGTCCTTGAGTTCTTTGACGCGGCGGCGTTTCGACAAACGTAATCTGCCCGACAGCGGTCTGAGTGAGGCAGACAACCATGAAAAGTGCCGACAGAGTCAGTATGGACAGATAAGTCTTCATTGCGAACCTTGGAAGCGCCCGCTGCGGAGATGACTTATGACCGAAAGTAGGTAATCAGGGTCATAATTAAAACAATCAGCGCGCCAAACAATGCTACGACAATACCGGCTGTTAACGCTATGGCTTTTCGGTCTTTTTTCACATTTTTGACGACTTCTTCGACCTGCGCCTGAGATTCGGCAAGTTTGCTGGTGTAAGACTCTGCCACATCGCGCGCTTGTTGTTCGGCTTGGGCGCGCATTTCCGTTTCGCGGCGAGCGGCTTCTTCCGCCTGTCGTCGTTGCTCTTCGATTTCGCGCGCCCGAATCTCCATTTCGCGTGCCTTGGCTTCGGCTTCGGTTTTGCGGCGTTCTGCTTCCTGGCGCTCTAGCTCGGCGATTTGGGCCAACCGTTCGGCTTCAGCGCGGGCCTTTGCCTCGGTTTCAATTCGTAACTTCGCGGTTTCGATTTCCCGGCGATTGTGTTGGGATTCTTCTGTGGAAATTTGCGCCTGGTTCAACTGATGAGTGACGCGCTTTTCGATTTCCTGCGCCTTTTGTTCAGCCTGTCTGCGCAACTCGATTTCTTTGCGCGCAGCTTCTTCCGCCACACGGCTGCGCTCTTCCGCTTCACGGGCTTTGGCTTCGGCCTGTATCAATGCTGCTCGAATTTGATCATTGGCAGGTTGTGCAGGAAGCGTTCCGGTATTTTGCGTCGCAGCTCCGCAATATCCGCAGGCAACTCTGGACGTCGCCACTTCGCATTGAAGCGATGGGCAATAATGCTTCCTGGGCGTAGATCGCGGGAATTGATGACAGCCAACACAGGCGGGTTGCGGTGCTCCCCACTCCAGCACGGCATGATGTTTTCGCAGCGTAGGATCATCGTAATCCACCATTGTTACGGAACAATGGTCGCAACTGTAGGCTCGCGGATTGAGCGAGCTAAAGCAAAACACGCATTCCTTTAACGATACGTCAGGCCGATCTTTATCCCAGGCAATAAACGTCTGGCAGTTACAGCAATAAATCCAGGGGCCTTCAGCGGGGAAGTTGCTGCTCAGTGTGTGTGCTTGTGGAGTTTCGCGGCAAATCACAGACCGGCTGGTGCGCGGCATGGGAAAGTTCGCCTGATGTTTGAGGCAGTGAATTTTGACGATGTCAGCTAGCATTTTTGAGAGTAGTCGGAAGTCTGTAGCCGGTAGTCGGTTTGGGAGTCGCCTTTTTGTTGATAGTTGTTGGCCGTTATAGAACGACCAGGTTCGACTCCCGATTCCCGGCTCCTGACTACACAAGTTTAGGCTTTGGCCGCAGCAGCCTGCACGGCGCGTTTGACGTAAACGCGGGCAAGATGGCGGCGATAATCGCCGGAAGCATGAATGTCTTCCATTGCGTCCTCTGCTTCGGCATCGGCGCTTGCCGAGGCAGTATTCACGGCGGATTCATCCAGCGTGATGCCGCGCAAGGCGTCTTCGACGGATTTGGCGCGGAAGGCCTTTGGGGCAAGTCCTGTTATGCCGATGCTGATGTCTTCGCATTTGCCGCCAGTCACTTTCAATTGCGCAGCAACGCCCACGATGGCGAAGCCGGACGCCGATTGCGGCACTTTCAAATAAACCGCCGCCGCCGGTTGTGCCGGTTTGGCAATGCGGATTTCCGTGACGATTTCGTCCGATTCGATGGCGCTGGTCATCAAATCCAGAAAGAAGTCATTGGCTTTGATCGTTCTGGTGCCTTTGCTGGAACGAGCCACGATTTCAGCATTAAGCGCCAGAATTGCCGCAGGCCAATCTGCCGCCGGGTCAGCGTGCGTCAAGCTGCCGCCGATGGTTCCTCGGTTGCGAACTTGCTGATCGCCAATTTGCGCAGCCGTCTCGCTTAACAGCGGGCAATGGTTTTTGATGTCAGCGTTGGCAGCGATTTCTGCATGTGTCGCATTCGCGCCGATGCTGATAGCCGAGCCAGTAGCATTGATGGTTTTCAATTCCGCGATACGTCCGATGTCAATGATGACGCCCGGCGCAGCCAGGCGAAGTTTCAGCACTGGAATCAAGCTGTGACCGCCGGAAAGAATTTTGGCGTTGTCGCCGTGCTGATCAAGCAACTGAAGCGCTTCTTCAATTGTCTTCGGAGCAAAGTAGTCAAAGTTTGCTGGAATCATATTGGCCTCCTTCAGTTGTTCATCAATTTCCAGAGCTTTTCCGGACGCAGCGGCAGATCAATGTGGCTGACTCCAAACGGCGCCAGCGCGTCAATAACCGAATTTGCCGTTGCCGGAGTCGAGCCGATGGTGCCTGCTTCGCCAACGCCTTTTGCGCCAAGCGGATTCACGTCGGTCGGCGTAACCGTATGGTCAAGCTCAAAATATGGAAGCTGGTGCGCTTTGGGCACGGCGTAATCCATCAGTTCGCCAGTCAGCAGTTGACCGTTTTCATCGTAAACGACTTCTTCAAACAGCGCCTGCGCCATGCCCTGGGCAATGCCGCCGTGAACCTGGCCTTGCACAATCATCGGATTGATCTGATTGCCGCAATCATCAACCGCGATGTAGCGCAGAATTTTGACGTCGCCCGTTTCGCGGTCAACCTCCGAAACACAGATGTGCGTGCCGGACGGGAACGTGAAATTTTTCGGTTCGAAAAAGTGCGTGGCGGTCAGGCCAGGCTCAAAATCTTCGGGAACGTTGTGCGGGATGTAAGCCGCCAGCGCGACTTCCTGAATCGAAACTGATTTGTCATTTGGAGCGCCGACAAACTTGCCGTCTTCAAAAGTCAGGCTGGCTTCGTCAGTTTGCAGCAAGTGGGCGGCAAGGGTTTTTGCTTTGGCAACGACTTTTTCGGCGGCTTTGACCAGAGCAGCACCGCCGACGGCCAAGCCTCGACTGCCAAACGTTCCAATGCCGTATTGAACGATGGACGTGTCGCCGTGAATAACCAGCACGTCGTTCATATCAATGCCGAGCATATCGCCTATGATTTGCGCGAACGCGGTTTCTTCGCCCTGTCCGTGCGGAGAAATTCCCGTTAGCACGGTGACTTTGCCGGTTGGTTCCACGCGAACCGTCGCGCTTTCCCAGCCTCCGGCAGGCAGCGCAATCGAAGGCCCCATCGCGCAAATTTCCACATACGTCGAAACGCCAATGCCAATCAGGCGGCCTTGCTTGCGTGCTTCGGCTTGTTCTTCGCGGAGCTTTTTGTAGTCGGCCATTGCCAAGGCTTTGTCGAGCGCTTTTTCGTAATCGCCCGTGTCATAAAACAATCCCGTTGCCGTGGCGAAAGGGAATTCTTCCGGCTTGGGCATGTTCTTGCGGCGCAATTCGACCGGGTCCATGTTCAATTCACGAGCGACGCAATCCATCATTCGTTCGACCAGATACGTTGCTTCGGGGCGACCGGCCCCGCGATACGCATCGGTGGACATTTTGTTGGTAAACACGCCGATGCAATTCATCTGGATTGCCGGAATCTTGTAACAGCCCGACAGCATCAGCCCGGTTAATGTTGGAATGGCTGGTGTTAGCAATTGCAGATACGCGCCCAGGTCAGCCGTCACGTTGTAGCGAAGCCCAAGCAGCGTTCCGTCGTTTTTGACGGCGATTTCGCAGGTGCCGACCTGTGCGCGTCCGTGAATCGTTGCTTGAAAATTTTCGCGACGCGATTCAATCCATTTCACAGGCTTGTTGAGCTGCATCGAAATCCAGCCAAGCAGCGCTTCTTCGGCGTAAACGTTCAGCTTGCAGCCAAATCCGCCGCCGACTTCCGGCGTGATGACGCGCAGTTTGTTTTCGGCAACGCCGAGCATGATCGCGACCTGAGTTCGCAGCAGATGCGGAATCTGGGTTGAAGACCAAAGGTTCAGTTGCTCTTCGCCAGGGAAGTATTGCGCCAGCACGCCGCGCGGTTCCATCGAAATCGGAGCCAGCCGTTGATGATTCAATTTCTCTTTGACGATGTTGTCGGCTGCGGCAAAGGCAGCGTCAATGTCGCCGGTTCCGGCTTGGTGATGAAATGCGATGTTGGTTCCGAACTCTTCGTGAATGACGGGCGAGTCATTTTCAGCGGCTGCTTCAGCGTCGCTGATGACATCCAGTGGATCGTAATCCACTTCAATCAAATCGGCTGCGTCACGCGCCCTGTATTTGTCGGTGGCGACAACTGCGGCGATAGGCTGGCCGACGAAAATTACTTTGCCATTTGCCAGCACTGGATATTTCGGCACATTCAATCCCGGCAGCGCAGCCGCGCAGGGAACATTGCCGACTTTGCCCGCGACATCCGCGCCGGTGTAAACGGCAACAACTCCGGGAGCGCTTTTTGCGGCATCTGTATTGAGCGAATTGATTTTGGCGTGCGCATACTGGCTTCGCAAAATGACGACATGCAACGTATCCGCCAGTTTGATGTCATCCACGTAATGCCCTATGCCTTTCACGAGGCGAGGATCCTCTGTCCGCTTCACTTTCTGCCCAATGTACTTTGCTAAAAACGACATGTCCGCGTCTCCTTTCAGGCCTGAGCTTTGAGTTTGTCCGCAGCGTATTTCACGGACTCAACGATGTTTTGGTAGCCGGTGCAGCGGCACAAATTGCCTTCGATGCCGTGGCGGATTTCGTCTTCGGTTGGATTGGGATTGTCTTTCAGCAATCCGCAGACCGCCATCACCATTCCCGGAGTGCAGTAGCCGCACTGCAAGCCGTGCTTTTCCCAAAAGCCTTCCTGAACCGGATGAAGCTGGCCGTTTTGGGCAAGACCTTCGATGGTGGTGACTTCTGCGCCGTCGGCTTGAACAGCCAGCACGCAGCAGGATTTGGCGGTTTGACCGTTGAGCATGACCGTGCAGGCTCCACAGATCGAAGTTTCGCAGCCAATGTGCGTGCCGGTCAGTCCGATAACGTCTCTTATCAGGTGAACCAGCAGCAATCGAGGCTCGACATCGGCGTCATATTGAGTGCCGTTGATGGAAAGAGAAACTTTCACGCGATTCCTCCTCACAAAGGATTGGCCAAAAAAAGTTGAGTGGACACGAACGCAGGTACCGGCCTTGCGGTCATTGAAAAGCTGTTTGCATTCAATGGGATTTCAAGTGCCACCTTCCGTCAGAAGATGAAGGATTCCGCGAACCGGACATTCGCGATTGCAAATAATCGAAACTATTGAGTGAACTAGAGATGGTCTATGACTACGACCGTTGTAAGCGGCGGCAATTTAACACTAGCGATTACCGCTTTCAATGAAGATTTGTCCTGTCGTTACAGGAAAACCCATCGCCAGAAG
>CAYLJQ010000399.1:0-6609 GCA_964383955.1 uncultured Heliomicrobium sp.
AGGGATTGTGTTGAAATAGAAGCCAGAGTCAAAAACTTGGTAGCGCCACTGAGAATGCCTAAAACTCCACTAGCTGCACTTGGCGGAGGCGCCACTTCTGTTCGTGTTGCATCAAACTTGGCGGATTCGAATGGGCTTTTGTTATGAATCACAATTGAAACCTGTGTTCCGGATGCGACTGTAATCGTTCCGGGAGCAACAGGCGGTTCCTTACGGTTAATGCGGATTTCGCACTTCTTGCCCCATTTGGCTTCCTTGCAATCTGGCGGCGGAGCAGGAGTTGGAGTTACTTGGGCAAGCGAGGTCTTTGGGGGGCACGTTGCCGAACTTGCTTGTGAACTACTTTGGCCTTTAGCTAAAAGGGGCAGCTGGGCCAAAAGCGCCAGACTGATGGCGAGTGCAACAAGATGTCTGAATGTTTTCTGGTCATGTTTGTCGAACTGCATAATCTTCTTCCTGAATTAATTGGGATAGTTTAAGAGGTTATGAGCTTACGCGGCGAGTTTTTTCGTGGCGTCTTTGAGCTTGTTCAGCAAGGTTTGGACAGAATTCCAGAAGCCTGAGCCGCCCTCCGAAAGCTGGCCGTGTGCGATTGTGGTCAATTGGTCTTTATCGCTTCCCCCCTGCTTGAAACATTCTGTGCAAGCAGAGTCATGAGAACTCCGGCGATGGTGGAGACTGTCAGGATCGCCGATTTCCTATGTTCAGGTTGTCTGGAGTGTCTTGGTTCAGCCAAGGCCAGAGACCTTTGATGACTTCGACGATTCGTTCCGAAGCGACGCTCAGTGTGCCAAGCAATGTCAGTGTGCTGGTTCTGTTCCACCATTGTGTATGTGAGAGGCCATTGCGCGGAAGAAAGGTCAGTCAAATGGATAGGTCAAATTCGTGCGAAATTCCTTGTGCGATTATCCATGGGTCATTTCAAACCAAGGTCAATTCGGGCTTGTTTGATGTCATCTTCCCAAATCCAGAGCCTATAACAAGGTGGTATTGAATAAAAACCATGCTTTCCTGTTTCTTTCAGGGTGCGAAGGTCTATGCAGATTCTTTGAAAAGCATTCTTGGCGCAGTCTTCTGCAAATTTAGTTATATCGTCTGTTACTCTGGGTTCGGCAGCGAGTTTGATGCAGGCACGGAACTCATAGCCGAGAAGCAGGTTTTCTCCAAACTGATCCCAAGCTCCTCTACGCTCTTCCCAGGCGAGTTCTGCTGCGAAGATGATGGCGTTCAAATCAGCGTTTTGAGGCAGTGATGGGTAGACGGGAAAAAACGCTGCCCATCCGTTGGCAACCATATCCAGGTTAAATGTTCGGCGCTCAGGGCTGTTTTTAGGAGGTAATTCACTTTTGTTGAAATACGGCGCGGTATATGCGAGCAGGCGTCCGTAACTATCAATTATTTCTCCGGTCGGAATGATTGCGACTTTTCGCTTACTGCCGCTAGGCAGCGTCAATCGGTCTTCAAGTATTCGATTGAATACTTCTCCCGCTTGAACTCCTGCGTTGATGTGTCGCTCAGCAGCGTCATTTGTAATTTTGGCCATCAGATATTCACGTAACCCTTTGGGGAGATGATTATCAAAAAAACCATTGCTCAACCGAAGCGCGCATTGATTGAGCTTGGCTTGGGCAATGGCAGCGTTGCCTGCATAACTCGCTTTTTCTGGGGTGTCGCAAGACACTAAGCGAATGGGTTGTTCGATGACTAGGGTGTCTCCATCAGAATCACGAATAAGCTTTTTGGGTTGAGGGGGTCTGAGCTGGCGCTCAAAGGAGAAGTTTATTTTTTCAATCGGCATATTGTCCTTTCAAACCATCTTTTGCGTTACTTGCCTCACCGGCCAGGGTATGCCCGAATGTCCTAATAGACGATGATCGGGCACACCCACCCTAACGGCTGAGTCAGCAAAACTTTTAAGATGCATAGGAACTCAAGCTCAGCCACGGGGCACGTTGTAGCTTTGTCTGTTTTTCGTCTTCACAAACCTACGTGTTATTTAGTGAAGATTCTTATCACGTCGAATCAACTATTTTTCTTTGTTCGTTGGTTTTTCGCCTTCATGCATATACGTGCTATTTGGTGAAGATTCTTATCACATCAAACCAATTATTTTTTCTTCGGTAGTTGCTCAGGTCGTTGATAAGGACGCCATCGTGTAAATACTGGCCGCGAGAATAGACGAGGTACCCGGTTTTGCGTGAAATGTCGAACCAGAAAATGCGGTCTGAAGTGAAATTGGTTAGTCGTTTCGACGCACCGCCGGAGATGGGTTGTTGCCAGATGTTGGAGATCCCTTTACTTGTGACAATGTACAGAATGAAGCGGCTGTCAGAGCTCCAATGAAATCCTGGAGAAGCCAAATCCGGCGGTACTGCAATGCCAGCCGGTAATGGAAATTTGATGACAGGCTTTCCACCGGAAAGTGATGTGACTGCCAGTTCAATGGAGGCATTTTCTGATGGTGCCCGGTATAGACAAGCAATGTACTTGCCGTCCGGGGAGATGGAAGGCCAATTAGAGAGATAGTCCGTCAGTGGCTCGGCTTTTCCTCCGAGAATCGGGACTTTCCAAAGAGTTCTTCCGGTATCGGTTTGAGCGGAGTAAATTACCCAGGTCCCATCGGGTGAAATGGTCGGAAACGTATCGTCCGGGCCGTTTGTCAGCCTGGTCAGGTTGCCTCCATCACTCAAATCAATTCGCCAGATTTTGTATGCCCCGTCGTGATCCGAAACAAAGACAACATATTTATTGTCAGGAGAGGCTACCGGTTGTCGCACTGCGCCAACATTCTGGGTCAATTGACGTGAACTTTCTCCAGATTCATCCACGACCCACAGATTTCGACTGCCCTGTGTGGTGGACGTATAAACAATGCGTTGATCGGGTGTCCAGATCAGTCCATCTGTTCCGACATTTTTTCCCACAGCAAGCTCCTTAGCCTGTGATTCTGCGCTTGGGAAAGATGTTATCCGAATGCGTGATTGGCGTCTTGAGCGTACTGTCGCAATGGTTTTGGAATCGCTGGTTAGGCTGAGGCTGCGGTATTCGTCTACACCGGTGGTAATTCGGCGCGGCTCACCAGTCTTGAGAGAGACATGCCAGAGTTGAGAAAGCGGGGATTTTTCGGCGGCGACCAGCACCAGACCTTGCCCGTTTTCAAGCCAGGCTAGACGGTCAATTTTGTCCCAGTGATGTGCTGTTGGCGATGCCCAATGTGCATCTTTCAAACTGATTAGGCTGACAGTCTGATGTTTTTCGTCTTCACCTGCATAGACTGCACAAGCGAGAGCATCGTTTTTCGGTGACCAAGCCAGACCGCCCAAGGTGAGCCGCTTGTCGCTGATAAGCTTCTGTTCACTACTGCCATCCGCGTTAGCAATGATTAGCTCAGGTGGTTCCGATTGCTTTCGCCGAATAAACGCTATTCGCTGTCCATCTAGCGAAAAAGAGACGGGAGTATCAACGTTGTCTATCAGTTTTTTTGAAACCTCTCCGCGGCGAATCGAGGTCCGATGCAACGCTCCTTGGGCGGATTGAGTGAACAATGAATAGTAAAGGTCATTTCCATCGCGCGAGATTGCCAGCTTGCTGTAGGAGCCAAATTGATTTTGTGGGAGCAATTCTTCTTTAGCGCTTTCAATCCATTTAAGTCCCAGGCTTTGTTGATCGCTTCCCTCCGTGACAAATGCGACAAATTTATTATCAGGCGAAATCGCTGCCTCAAGAACGTTCCCATTCTCCAAAAAATCTCTTTCATCAATTCTGCTAAAAGGCTCTTCCAGAGGAGTAAATTGGATCAAAACCAAGACAGCGATCAGAAGCAAAGCCGAAATAATAAGTGTTTGTACGGCCAGGCGCGCTGTGTGAAATCGGTTTTTCATCGAAATCAATCCACGGGCAACAGCCGCCGCACTGTATCGGCAAAACAGCAGAATTCGACCAAAGATCGTTGCTTGTCGTTTTGATTCCACAGCCAGTTCTTCGTTCAAGCTTTTCAGGTCGGTATACAACTCCTGTGCTGTTTGATAGCGCAGATTAAGATCTTTGGTGAGGGTCTTGGTGATGATTTTTTGCAATTTGGCAGGAACGCCATTTAGCAACAAGGCCAGCGGGGGAGGATTGTGTTCCAGAACGGCGACAATGATGTCACTCGGAGTTTCACCGTTGAAGGGCAATTTGCCAGTGAGCATTTCGAAAAACATCACGCCCAGGCTCCATAAATCTGTACGGGCGTCTATGGCTTGTCCGCGAGCCTGCTCCGGTGACATATAAGGCAGTGTGCCCATGATGATGCCTGGAGTGGTTTCGAACAGCGTGCTGAGTTCAACTGCCTGCCCTTTACTGTTTGTCGTCAGCGGTTCGATTCTTTTGGCCAGTCCGAAGTCGAGCACTTTGACATGCGCTTCTTTCACCATCATGACGTTTTCGGGCTTGATGTCCCGATGAGCGATTCCCACTTCGTGCGCGGCGGCGAGCGCGGCGGTTACTTGGCCGACAATGTCCAGGCTTTCCTGTAGCGGACTCGGCCCCATCGCGATTCGGCGGCGCAACGTTTCCCCTTCGACGTATTCCATTGCCATGAAATACCGCCCGTTACATTCTCCGGATTCATAAACCAAAGCGACATTGGGGTGAGAAATGGCTGCGGCAGCTCGTGCTTCGCGCTGAAAGTGACGAATCCGCTCGGTATTGTTTGCATAATTTGGGAGAAGGACTTTGACGGCAACACGACGGTGAAGTCGGGTATCAATGGCGTCATAAACTTCTCCCATTCCACCTTCACCCAATAGAGAGCGAATTTTGTAATGGCCAAATTTCTGCCCGGTCAGCGAGGGGGGCTTTTCAGACATCAAGGCCAGGCCGTGATGGAATACCGGCTGAGCAAAGAAGTCACTTTCCTTCTCATGGGCCTTGAGCAAGGCTCCTACTTTCTGCAGCAATTCTTCATCATTTGCACACGCTTTAGACAAGAGCGCCGCTCTTTCTTCCGACGAACATTCAAGAGCGGCGTGATACAAGGATTCTATTTGTCGGAAACGTTCGGGGGTCATGTTTGCAATTCAAGTCGAAGCCAATCTTTCGCGAACTCCCAATCTCGCGACACCGTCGCGGTTGAGGTTTTTAACACCTCAGCAATTTCTTCATTACTCAGGCCACCGAAAAAGCGCAACTCAACAACCTTGCCTTTGCGTTCATCAAGAGCCGTCAGACGGTCCAACGCTTCGTCTATTGCAATCAACTCTTCCGACATCTCGGTGGAAAGCGAAGAGGCATTTTCGAAGTCAACCCGAACGAAATTACCGCTGTTCTTGAGTTGGTGCCGTGAGCGTGCATATCCCAGCAGAACCCGGCGCATAATGTGAGCGGCCACGCCAAAAAAGTGCGCTCGGTTTTGCCACTGCACGCGCGTTTGGTCAACGAGACACAAATAAGCTTCGTTGACCAACGCTGTGGTTTGCAGCATGTGCCCAGAAGATTCTCGCCGCATGAAGTTATGAGCCATCTGGTGTAGTTCGCTTTCAACCAGTGGGATGAGTTTATCCAGTGCCTCACGGCGGCCGGAACTCCAGTCTATCAAGAGTTCAGTGATATTTTGAGAACTCATTCTGAAGTGAACCTCTAAGCAGCAAATTCCAGGTGAAAATGGAGGTAGCTTGTTGAAAACAACGAGGTAAATCTCAAAGCAAGAGCGGAAATTTTCTCGGCTAAATCATGTGAACAAAAGCGTTAAAGTTCATCGTGAGTTGACGAACCTTTAGCCGTCCATATTCAAGCACCTAAGATGGCCTTAAAGTCTACCGCACCCCACTCATCTGGCCTTGTGCAAAAAAGAACCCAACTTTTAATCTTCCATCGGTCTTTCGTGTTGCTGTTCCTGACGATTTCATAAGCGACATATTGATATTTTGCAGGGTCAATGGAAAAAGCCCCGAGTGTGCAGCGTCCTTTGATAACGACTCTTCCTTCCAAAACCCCACTGCCTGAGTTGCCAGTATCTTCAACTCGCAGGAAGTCACACTTCCAATCATGCCCAGTAAAAAGAAGCTCTCCATTTTTCATGTAGTAGGCGTCGGTCAGCATTGGTTTGTCCGCTAGAAAGAACTCAAAAGTTCCAGGAGCTTTCTGGAAGTAGCCTATCGCGTCATCGGTTAGCATACGTCCAAACCATGAACCGTCAGGATTCGCGGATGGATCTTCTTGATGACTAAGCGTAATTGCCATTCCTAACTGTTCGACAGGGCCGATCGGCTCTGATGTACTTTTTAAATGCGGAAACTTATTCGGCATGTAATCTGGACCTCCTTTAGATCGTGAATGCCAAGTGTTGGCATAAAAAATGGTTCAGGCACATGGTGATCCAGTGTCTGATCTCAGGGAGAACGCAACACAGGCATCTGTCGTGCATCTCTCTGATTTTCCGGAAAAGAGGGAGCTTGATTTTTCGAACAACCTTCCCCATTCCTGGCCTGATAAAAATTTCGTATCCCGGAAGAAAGTTGCAGAGAGTAATCAAGCGTCTCTGTCCCTTTCCAAAACGGGGTTCTAGCTTCACTGGCCTTGTAATTTTCGAACCAATGTTTTTTTTGCTCTGGACCCAAGTCCTCGGGT
>CAYLJQ010000400.1:0-6607 GCA_964383955.1 uncultured Heliomicrobium sp.
TGAGGTCAAATCCATGCCACGATTTTCCGGGTTGGAATTGGTGCCGCGGATAAAGCGGTTGTAGCCGTAACGCGAGTTCAACACCAGCGTTGGCGCAATCGTCCAAACGTGGTCAAACGCACCCTGGCGCGATTTGAACAGGAAGAATTCGCCGGTGGCGGCGTTGCGATAATAATTGTTGTAGTTACTGTCACGGTTGTACCAACTGCCGCGCCCGAAAATACGGTGATTGTTGTTGATGACGTGGTCAATGCGGATTGTATTCGAAAGGTATTCAATCACTTCCGTCAAATCCGGTTGCGTGAAGTTGCCGGTTCCGTCGGCGGCTCCGGCGCTGGTCGGTTTTGGCAAATACGAATCCACAAACTTCTTGGCAATGGGGTTGATCAGGTTTGCCGGAATGATGTTTCCCGGAAACGGATCGCGGCGGATGCGTCCGCCGGTTTCGGCGCGCGCGGTGAAGGGATTGTAAATCTGGTACGCCGCGTTGG
Organism: uncultured Heliomicrobium sp.; assembly: GCA_964383955.1. Taxonomy (GTDB): domain Bacteria; phylum Acidobacteriota; class Blastocatellia; order RBC074; family RBC074; genus RBC074. The sequence continues at coordinate 492 of CAYLJQ010000400.1, forward strand.
CAGCCAGCAATTCAGAAAAATCGCCGTTCCGCATTTTCTCAGACGGGATTGTCGGCGTGCCGTTATTGCGCGGGCGCGATTCCGGAATACTTTCGATGCCGTACATGAAAAAGGTCTTGTTGTGGCCGTCGTAGACTTTGGGAATCCAAACCGGGCCGCCAACTGTTCCGCCCCAGCGGTCGTAATTGAAATCCGGGCGCGCCTGCCGGGCTTTGTTGGCAAAGAAGTCGTTGGCAAACAGCCCCGGAGCCATCTTGGTCCAGTACGCCGTGCCGTGGAAGCCGTTGGTTCCCGACTTGATGCTGACGTTGGTGACGCCGCCTTCGGTGTTGCCGAAACTGGCGTCAAACGTTGCGGTTTGCACCTTGAATTCCTGCACCAAATCCTGCGGCGGCACGAACGAAGCGATGACTTCGCCAGCGTTCGCCGTCGAAGTGCTGGGAACGCCGTCAATCATGACATCGCTGCGATTGGCGCGCGTGCCATCAATTGAATAGCCGACAATGTGGGTCGGTTCGAAGGGGCGATCCAGCCGCAGGTCGCGCGAAAACGAAACGCCTGCCGCCAGGCCGATCAGTTTGAACGGATCGCCGTGCGGAATGGGCAATTCGGCCACGCGGCGCGAGTCAATGACCTGGCCAATGGAGCCGGAAGTTGTGTCCAGCGCAGGAGCATCGGCGGTCACGGTGACAGTTTCACCGACGCCGCCGACTTCCAGCGCAATTTCGATTTCGATGTTGTCGTTCACCCGAATGACGACGCCATCGCGAATGTATTTTTTGAAGCCTTTGGCTTCAACTGCAATTTGGTATGTGCCTGGCAGCAAATAAGGCGCCTGGTATAACCCAGATTCGTTGGTTTGCAGCGAAACTGAGGTTCCTCTTTCCACGCTTGTGATTTTTACTGCCGCGCCCGGCAATACCGATTGATTCGAGTCGGTGATTTTCCCTGAGATGGCTCCGCGCGCTTCCTGCGCGAAGGCCGATCCGGCGGTGAGCAAAAGCACTGCCGCGAAAACCATCAAGACAAATACTTGAGACAGCCTGGATGCTCTTGATGTCATGGGTTTCTCCTTGAATTAATGTGAATGGCTACAGGCGCCAAATGCGCTTCGGCAACCTGATGTGACAGACTCTCACGCCGTCGAAATTGGGTTGTCTTACAGTCGCAGGAACTGAACTTTCCAATTTGATAAAGCCCAATAATCTTCCAAACCCGAAAGAAAACTTTTCTTCGAAATCGTGGAAGTTACACCACTGGTTATCACGTCAATTTTGAGCAGGCGTAAATTTAAGGTCGTATCCCAGCAAAGCTAACTTGTTTGTGACCGGCTATTCCTTGCCGTCTTCGTTTGGTCAGAATTGTTCGCTTACTTATCACTCAGTGGATTTTTGGCAATAGGTCGTGCCTGAAATCTTTCCAAAATAAATCTAAAATGACCGGTAAGTCGTTGTACTTGTATGGGGTTAAGGTTTTGATTGTTCGGGTCAAGTCTTGTCCGATAGGTGCTCAAGCGGACACTGTTGCCGCTTTGGCGGCGCGCAATTTCTTCAGTTCTTCCGCCGCATTGACGGTCAGTTGAGCGCGGCTTGCAGCCGCCATTGCCGCCGCCCAGTGGACGACCTGCCACAAAACATCCAGCGTCCATTCGTTCAGGTCCGAAGGAGAATCAAGCTGCAGCGGCAGCGTCGGACTGACAATTCCCCAGCCCAGCGCCAGCGCTCCACGAAGCAGGACATAAAACATCAGCCAGCGCATCACAGCCGCCAGACGGCCATCGCCCATTTGCACCGCATACCGATGCAACACAACCCCAAAGGCAGAAGCCAGTCCCAATAAAGCCAGGGCAAATGGTTGCAAAATGCGGCTGAGCACGTAGGGCGAATTGCCTTGCGACAACCCCTTTCGAAAGAACAACAATGTTAAAAACAATGCGGTTACACCCGCCATAGCGGCCCAATCGCGTTGTTCGATTTTGAAGCCCAAACCGATCCGATGAAGTCCCCACCATAGAGCCAGCAATCCGGCCAGCAGGCAAAGATTCGCCGGCGTTACCATCAGGTTATCCACCAATCCGCGCAAAGGGCTGTTTCTATAATCAGTTACGAAATCCAACAAGGGACTGCCAGCCGTTCGTTTCAGCAGGGAAATTGCTGCGCTGGCGGCAAGCAGCAACCAGGCTGCGCGCGCCCAGGGAGTGCGGCGATGTTCCGCAGCCACTTCCAGGCTCAGCAGCATGGCAATTCCATAAGCCACCAAACCGGCCACCGTCATGACAACCGCTTCTGCCAGCTTGAACCGCGAAGAAACGCCCAGAGCCGCAGGAAGGTACAGCGCCGACAGCAGCAGAATTTCTCCTGTCAGCCCCATCCAAACCAGCTTTGGCGTGACCCGCGAAGCGAGCAGAAACCGATTCACAATTGTCCTCTTTCCTGAACCAGCGCGGCGAAGGTATCGCCGCACATGGCTGCGGCAATCGCCGTCAAACGATCCAAAAATTGCTCCCAGTTATCCGGCCTGACGCGTTCCAGCGATTGCGCCGGAGAGCGTTTGGCGGCGGCCTGCAACACGTGATTGGCCATCTGTTTTCCGCAAATTGGCGTCAGCACGGTTTTCAGCGCTTCCAGCCAAACTTGAATCTGTTTTTGGTTGGGGACTGCAACCGGTTCGTTATGAAGATTGGCGAAAACATTGTGCAACATGACGTGCAACTGCCTGTCTTCCAGCGTCAACTGATTTCGCGCTTCGGCGCTTGCTTCATTCAGGCTGCGTGAAGCGCCCGCCAATCGTTCGTAAAACTCCCAGCAGGACAAACAGCCGATCAGGTGCGCTTCAATGCGGTCTCGCATTTCGGTTTTCGCGCTGCCGTCCAGATAATCGTTCCACTCCTGCTCAGTGATTCCGTGTTGCATAAAGTCCCTCCCAGCAAAGCCAGCTAATTTATTTGTTGTCGTATGTTTTTATCGGAAGGCGGGCCAATCACTGTCGCCAGCTTCTTCCGTGCATTGAAAATTCGCCATTTGATGGTTCCCAGCGGAAGCGAAAAAACGACAGCCAGTTCTTCATAACTCAAGCCTTCCACAAACCTTAAAACCACCAGGTCGCGATCCGCCGGATCAAGCGCTTTCAGCCAATCCATCAACCGCAACTCAGGCAGTGCGGCAGGTTCCACTGTCAGTTTTGCAGCCTGCTCATCCGGCAACGCTTCAAAACCAACCGTTTCGATCCGCGCTTTCTGCCCGCGCCAGAAACTGACCATTTCGTTGCGCGTGATGGTGAACAGCCAGGCATAAAACTGATCTACTTTTCGCAAATCACCGGCTTGGCGATAGACCTTCAACATGACGTTTTGCGCCAGTTCATCCGCCGTTGCGCCATCCAGTCCCCGCAGCAGGAAATAGCGCCGCACGCGCACGCACACCAATTCAAAAAGAGCGCAGAATGCCTCCTCGGTTCTGGTGGTCAGGAACTGTTCGATGATTGGCCTGTTTTCCACGCCCGATCTCGATTCCAACTGGTACGCTGTTGTTGTTGATGGAAATTGGCGGATGAGATCGTCCGCTCAGCCTATAAGACGCACTGAAAGTCGTGTTTGTTTGAGCGATCAAAACTTTTTTTGACAACTGACTTCGATCGCTCAATGACAAAATTGTTTTGTCGCCCAAACAAAATTCTATTCGCTTTGGCACACAGCAGAAAGTTGAAGCACAATGACGGTATGGCAAAACCCGTTTTACTGACTGTGGATGACGATGCAGAAGTCTTGCGCGCGGTCGAACGCGACTTGCGGCGCGAATACGGCAACCGTTTCCGTGTGCTGCGCGCGGATTCCGGCGAAAAAGCACTGGATGCGTTGCGGCAATTGAAATTACGAAACGACCCTGTGGCCTTGCTGCTGGTGGATCAGCGCATGCCGAAAATGTCCGGCGTTGAATTTATTGAACAAGCCAACTCGATTTATCCGGAAGCCAAACGCGCATTGCTGACCGCTTATGCCGACACCGATGCGGCCATTGGCGCGATCAACAAAGCCCGTGTTGATTATTATCTGATGAAGCCCTGGGACCCGCCCGAAGAAAATTTCTATCCGGTGTTAAATGATCTGCTGGATGACTGGCTGGCATCGTTTCATCCGCCGTTCGAAGGCATTCGTGTGTTGGGGCATCGCTGGTCGCCCCAGGCGCTGGAAATCAAAAGCTTTCTTGCCGGCAATCATGTGCCTTACCAATGGCTGGACGTTGAAACAGACGCGGAAGCAGCGCGACTGCTGGAAGGAAGCACCGCGCGCAAATTGCCGCTGGTTTTGTTTTCGGATGGCGAGCACCTGGAAGCTCCCGGCATTGCCCAGATCGCGCAGAAAGTGGGCTTGCAAACCAGGGCAGATCAACAATTTTACGACCTGATTATCATCGGCGGCGGTCCGGCGGGTTTGGCGGCGGCAGTCTATGGCGCTTCTGAAGGGCTGAAAACAGTGATGGTGGAGCGGCAAGCGCCGGGCGGACAAGCGGGAACCAGTTCGCGAATCGAAAATTATCTTGGCTTCCCCTCCGGATTGAGTGGCGCTGATTTGGCCAGGCGCGCGGTGACACAGGCACGGCGGTTTGGCGTGGAAATGCTGGCCGCTGAAGCCACTGGATTGCGTTGTCAGGATTCGTACCGATTTGTGCAATTTGCTGATGGCAGTGAACTCAGCAGCCATGTCGTTCTGATTTCCACCGGCGTCAGTTGGCGAAAACTGGACGTGCCGGGCATGGAGCGGCTGGCTGGCGCGGGCGTTTATTATGGCGCGGCGATGACGGAAGCGATTTCCTGTCGAGATGAAGAGGTTTTTGTCGTGGGTGGCGCGAATTCCGCCGGACAGGCGGCGATGCATCTTTCCAAGTTTGCCCGGCAAGTCACGATGCTGGTCCGGGGAGTAAGCCTGGCGGCGACCATGTCGCAATATCTGATTGACCAGATCGCCGCGACGCCGAACATCAAGCTGCGCTTTCGCGCCAATGTGGTAGAAGCGCACGGCAATGAAAATCTGGAAGCGATCACCGTTGTTGATCTGGAAACGGAAACGCATGAAACCTTGCCTACCAAATCTCTTTTCGTTTTTATCGGCGCACAACCTCATACGGACTGGCTGGCTGGAAAGCTGGAACGCGACGAAAACGGTTTCATTCTTTCGGGACGCGATCTGCTGCGCGATGGGCGCAAACCCCGTGGCTGGACAGTGGAGCGCGAACCGTTTTTGCTGGAAACCAGCACGCCTGGGATTTTCGTTGCGGGCGATGTGCGGCATGGCTCTGTCAAACGCGTAGCTTCTGGCGTCGGCGAAGGCTCGATTGCCGTCCAATTTATTCATCAATATCTGAGCAAACTCTGATGCCTGAAACAGACACAACACGACTAAACACTGAACTGCGAAACGTTCCCGCGCTCGCAGGGCTGGAGGATGAAATCTTCGATTGGCTGGTTGAGCGGGGCGGGGAAGTTCGATTGACGGCCAACGAGATTTATTTGCGCGAAGGCGACAAAGCGGATCGGCTGGACATTGTGCTGGAAGGAGAATTACAAGCGCGTGTCAGCGAAGCGGACGGCCAGGTTTATGTGATTCCGCAAGGCACCTTGAGCGGGAAACTTCCGTTTTCACGAATGACCCACTATGGCGCGACTGTCCGCGCGATTGTGCCGAGCCGGGTTTTTTGGATGGATGTGAAGCATTACCCGGAAATCATGCAGCGCTTTCCGGAATTGATGCAGCGGCTGGTTGAAGCCTTGAGCGACCGCGTGCGCGAAATCACGCGCGTGGATGAACGGCATGACAAACTGATGGCGTTGGGAAAACTGTCCGCCGGCTTGGCGCACGAATTGAACAATCCCGCTGCCGCCGCGCGCCGCGCTGCACAGCATTTGGGCGAAAGTCTGAAAACGCTGAACACGCTTTGCCTGACGCTCAGCCATCAAACTTTGAATGCCGAACAGATTGGCTTTCTGACCAAATTCCAGCAATCCGCCGCAGAATGCCTGACCGCCGCGCCTGCGCTTGATCCGTTGGCCGAAAGCGAATGCGAAGATGAAATCAGCAATTGGTTGGAAGATCATCAGGTTGAAGCAGGCTGGAAACTTGC
>CAYLJQ010000401.1:0-6589 GCA_964383955.1 uncultured Heliomicrobium sp.
TCTTTTTCATAAGTTATTGTCTACAAAAATGTTGTCGTTAATTCAATGCCATTGATCAGCAAGGCCAGCTTAATCAAAATCGCCCGGAATGATTGATCCGGTGCCGTGTTTTTTTCATCGCCAGACGCGTGGACAGAATTTACGAGATCGAACAAGATGGGTTTGAATCCAACTCAATCAACTTCATCTTGTTGCATGGTGGAAATCCTGTCTATAGGTTTTCTGGTTTGGTTTAGTTTTCGCTCTCTGCGCAAGTAACGACCTTTGCGATTTCGCGCTGCAATTGTTCAAGAGTATCCATACGCTCTACAACCGAAACGCAGCCGCCGATCAAGTCGGCAAGGATATTCACTTCCACACTTTCGAATCCGGTAATCAGAATTGCCGGAACCGGCGTTTCACCGTTCACCGTGATGCCTGACTTTGCCTGTTCCACTTCTCGTTTGGCAATTTCCCAATCCACCAGCACGACTTCTGGCCCGTGCCGTGGGGCCATCAACGCGGCTGTGACCAGATCGCGCGCGACAGCAATCCGGTACTGATCGCCCAGGCTGAATTCCAATCGCTCAACCCACTCCGGATTGTCATCTACAACAAGAATCGCTGGGCGTCCAAGAATGGTTGGCATATCAACTCCTCAAATCTTTAATCACAAGGCCAGGCACAAAAATCGAATCTTGCCAGTAATCAGTTTGCTTAATCCGGGCCGCTGTGGGGACTGTTCGTAAGTTTGGATTTGGCTTCCCACAATAGCCGGGACAAAATCCATTCTCACAGAACAGTCCACACAACGTTGCTTCATGCGGTATAGCGAGCAATTTATGTTCCTTCGCTGATAGTGGCTTGGCTCTTGCTTTCACGGTCTTTGCTGACGGTCACTGTATTCCCAACAGTCAGATCACAGTAAAGATTGATGTACCGTTCTGAGTCGCCACATGAAAGGTGCAGGCTCAGGATGCAGGGACGGTTTACCAAGGGAGCGTTATGAAGAAAAATTTTGCGTTGTTGATCTTGTTATCTGCGCAGTTGGCTACGGCATCTTGCGTGGGAGTCGGCTATTCCGGTCGCGGCGGATGGTTTGTCTGGCCCGGTGGGATAGGGCTGTTGGTGGTAATTCTTATCATCTTTTTGCTGCTAAGGCGCAGATGAATATCGGCGTTTTTCACAAACAATTCGATCGTGCCCGACGCCGCTATGTTACAAGCCTTCCGGTCCTGAATGCGCCACAGGGCAAATAGACGTGAAAGAGGTAAGATTCGCTTCAATATCAACCTGATTCTTGGAGTGGGTTATGCATCTTGATTGGCAATCTATTTTTATCCCGCAATCTTCGTTGCTTGAACAGGTCCTGCGTGGGACAGTGATGTATCTTGTCCTTTTTGCGCTGTTACGGATTGTTCTGCGACGGCAAGCGGGAACCCTGGGAATAACAGATCTGCTTTTGATTACCCTGCTTGCCGATGCGGCGCAGAATGGATTGGCAGGCGATTACAAATCAGTTCCGGAAGGAATTGTGCTGGTTTCCACGATTCTGTTCTGGAACTACGTGCTTGATTGGATTAGCTATAAATCTGCGACCATTCGCCGGTTAATTGAACCGCCGCCAATTTTACTGATCAAAGACGGCAAACTAATGCGTAGAAACATGCGTCGCGAACTGATTACGCAGGAAGAAATCCTGATGGAACTGCGAGAGCAGGGAATCGAAGACGTTGCTGAAGTGAAAAAAGCCTGGATGGAAAGCGATGGTCGAGTCAGCATGATTCAACAAGACGGCAAGCGTCACGAGAAACAGAAACGAAATACCGGTTAATGCTGCAAGGAGAGAGTTTTTTATGGCTGAATCCACCCCCCCAATCAATATGCATATGGCGCGGACTGCAATGAATCGGAATCCCGAAGTCCGCGCCTGGATCGAACAATGGCTAAAGGCGCAAGAGCGCGAAAGGTATCTTGCAGCCGGAGAAGGCACCGAGGAAACCTTTGAAAAACACTGGCGCTATGTCAGCCCTGAGACGATGCATGAACGCGCGATCGAAGGATACGCCGCTTATCTGGATCAAACGCAGGACTGACCAGCGCCGGCAAAGGGTCACTCCACCACGACCTGACAATTGGGCGGGAAGATCGGAATTATCAGGCTGGCCGACGCCGTCAGGCCCAGCGTGTACAGATTCGCTCCGCCTGAAAATGCCGAACTGCTGATTCCCGTGCTTGCGTTGAAGTTCAGCGCCGCCCCCAGAATTCCCTGGTCATTCTGCGCGTAAAACTTTGCCCAACCGCTGCGACCGGCAGGAATAAACTGGTCAAAGCGCTGGGTTGTGCGGGGGAAGTTGTTATTAAAAGATGACCGGAATTGAGATGCGCCCGGTGAGAATGTGAAGCTTTGGGAGTTTTCCGTATCGTCGTAAAGCACGCCAAAAATGCCGCCCAATGTCGCCGCATTATTGACCAAATTCCCGCCAAGATGGTTCAAGATCAAAATCGTGTCATTGCCTTCGGAACGTGCCGCAAGCGTGTCTAGCACCAGCGAACGCGGCGCGCGATTGTAACTGACTCCATCAAAATTCAACTGCGCCGTTGTTGAAGTTGCGTTGCAAGCCAACGTCGCTCCTTCCAAAGCCGCGAAGGCTTCAGCGTTGAGTTTTGCCTGATGCCCGCTTGCCAGTTTGACGAAGGCGCTGCCGGTCAAAAAATTGAAATTGACCGGGCAGCCCGTGCTGGCATCCGCCGCTACCGCAATCAGATAACCAGTCGTACCCGGATCAATGTCTGAAACTAAAAAAACGCCAGTCTGATTCTTGGCCAAACAGATGGTCGCATTCGTGACCAAGCCCGTCGCTCCGTCCACAAAAAATAGCTGCACAGCCACAGACGCCGATGGATTGAGGTTTGTCAGCGAAACGCGTGTGTTTTGCAAACTGGGAGAAGACGCGCTGGATGAATACAAATTGAAAACCAGGACCGAGCCAGCCTTTTGGTCGCTCACTTCAGAAGCCGCCGGGAAAGGCAGGCTGGGCGGGCAATTCACAGGAATGCACTTTTCAACCGCCGGGTTTGGTATGCCGCCAGAAGTGCTGGTTGTCGTGATGCAAAGACTGGCGGCGCTGGGTGCGTCTCCGACCTGCACCTGATATGTCAGCGTTAGGGTCTGGTTTGCGGCAAGTGATGCGCTGAAGGTTATGCCCGTGGCCGTTACGACTGGCGGGTCGCCTAGGTTGCTTGTGCCAGAGTTCGGCACGCCAGTCAGAGTCGCAGGCAACGCAGCCGTCAAACTGAATGTTTGCGCGTCGGGCGTTGGGTTGATGCTGGTGACGGTAACGGTCAGCAGGTCGCCAGGGCCTGTGCAACCCGAAGGATCCGTAATTGTCACAACGGGTGTGCTGGCAGGCGGGTTGACTGTCAACGTGGCGATGTTGCTGGGGCTGCCCGCTGTCGGTGTTTGCGTTGTTGTCAGGCCGGAAGTCTGGTTGGTTTTCGTGCCTGGGGTATTGCTGGTGACTGCGAATGTGACAGTGCAACTGCCGCTGGCAGGAATGGTGATGCCGCTGAAGCTCAAAGCGGTTGCGCCCGCGCTGAGCATGCCTGGCGTTGTTCCTGTGCAAGTGCCGCCCACCGCGCCGCCCACTGCGGTCATACTGGTAAGCGTGTCCGTGAACGAAGCGCCAGTCAGCGGAATGGTTTGCGTGTTTGTCAGTGTCAGTGTCACGGTCGAACTTTCGCCGCTGGTGATGCTGGTTGGGTTGAACGCTTTGCTGATGGTCGGTTCGCCTGTGCTAGCCGCTGCAAAGATGTACGCTGATCCGGCATTCGTGGCGTTGTTATTGCTCTGGTCGCTGTTGATGCCCGTTGAATCGCTATCTTCCAGGTTTGCTCCGACCACAATCGTATTGTCAGTCAGCGCCAGCGCGCTGCCGAATTGGTCATTGACGCCGGTGTTGGAAGCTTTCAGGTAAAGCTGCTGGCTCCAGACGGCGCCGTTTCGTTCAAAGACATACGCTGCTCCGGAACCGGAAGCCGAGTTGTTATTTTGGCTGCCATTGACGCCCGTTGCATTGCTGTCTTCCGCGCTTGCTCCGACCACCAGTGTGTTGCCGGAAAGCGCAACCGCATAGCCGAATAAATCCTCTGTTCCGGGATTTGAGGCTTTCAAATAGGCTTGCTGGCTCCACACGGTGCCGCTGCGCAGAAAGACGTAAGTTGCTCCGGAACCAGAGGCCGAATTGTCAGTCTGGTTGCCGTTTACTCCGGATGCGCTGCTGGCCTCTCGTAAAGCTCCGACCGCAAGCGTGTTGCCTGAGATCGCAAGCGCCGAGCCAAATGCGTCTCCCGCGTCCGTGTTGGAGGCTTTGATATACGCTTGTTGCGCCCAAACCGTCCCACTTCCACTGCGTTCAAAGACGTAAACCGCTCCGGCTTCTGAAGCAAGGGTATCATCCTGATTGCCATCAATTCCGGTTGCGCTGCTATCTTCGGCAGGCGCTCCAATTCCAATCGTGTTGCCGGAAATGACTGCCGTCTGGCCGAAATTGTCGCCGCTTTTTGTGTTGGAAGCTTTGACATACGCCTGCTGTGTCCAGGTCGTCCTGCTGCGCAGGAAGATATAAGCTGCCCCGGCATTCTCTGCGGATTCGTCGTCTTGCTCTCCATCAATATCAATTGAAGCGCTGTCTTCCATCGGCGCTCCCACCACAAGTGTGTCACCGGCGATTGCCACGGACTGACCAAATTGGTCTCCTGCATCTGTGTTGGAAGCCTTGATGTAAGCCTGCTGTGCCCAGGTCGTACCGGTTCGCACGAAAACATACACGGCTCCGGCGCCAGCAGCCGAGTTGTTGTTCTGATTGCCATCAATTCCGGTTGCGTTGCTGGCTTCTGATCGCGCGCCTACCACAATGGTGTCGCCTGAAATTGCCACCGAATAACCAAACTGATCTTCGGTTTCCGTATTCGAACCTTTCAGATACGCCTGCTGTGTCCAGGCCGTGCCGTTGCGCACAAAAACGTAAACCGATCCGGCATTTTTAGCTGAGGTTTCATTCTGGGTTTGGCTGCCATTGATGCCGGTTCCGGTGCCCGCTTCGCTCACCGCTCCCACAACCACTGTGTCGCCGGAAACTGCGACCGAAAATCCGAAACTGTCGTTTAGATCCGTATTGGAACCTTTGACATAGGCTTGTTGGGCAAGAGGGTTTTGAAGCGCAATGCCAGAAAGCCGGCTGGCGGGAACGCCCAGCGTCTTTGCCAGCGCTTCTCGCAATTCTGCCGCTGCTTCCGGCTCAACAAGATTGGACGTCGCATCATGATGCTCGGCCCTTGCTCCGAACCAACTCAAGAATCCGAGGCTTGCCATCAAACAAAGTGCAATCATCTGAAATCGCTTCAACGAATAGTTCATGGGATACCTTTCCTTATAAAAAATCCGACAAACGCAAACCATCCGGTCAGTGCGACGCGGGCGTGTACGCGCGGTTTTCGTTATTCAATCAATTAACAAGTTTCACTATGTTTGGTGTGTAGTTTTCCAAAGGATTGGTCGCAGACGCGTGCGGCAACAAGCGCAGACATGCGACAAAAAGGGGTTATGGCTAATCAGAGCTAACTTGATCAGATCACTGTCAATGAAGGGCTGGATTTTTGGACTTCACAAGTGATGAATTAGGACGTGAAATCAATTGTTTGCTTCAGGTAAGGGCGTTACCACGCTCGGCATTATTCCAAGGATCAAATTTTCAAACCATATTTTTAATATTAGCGTGCAGGAAATTGCTCCGAAGTCGCGGCTTGTAAGCAAAGACTGCACGGCCATCGTGCAGCCAAGGTGTTTGAGCCGGTGCATTAGCTGTACCTTTATGGGAACAAGGCATCCGTACCGCGCTCTGAAACCGGGATGCGCGCTGATCGCCTGCCCGGATTCTGTGTAAAGCCTGTCGCAAGCAAGCCTACACACGCGAACGCGGGCACGGATATTGGAACCCGCCCTATGCGCACAAGCAGGAAGCTGTCGAGCACGCCGCGTAGATGGCCGACCGTTATTTGCGGGCATTTCAACGTAAGTTGCGTGATCTGCGGGGGTATTCAATGCCGGTGAGGATCAACAATCCTCAGCAGGTGAACATTGCGGCGGACGGTGGGCAGCAGGTGAATGCGGTCAAGGTCGAGTTATAAGAGGTCGTCAAGAAAGTTCAGCGCCACTTTGGGTTAACCGACCTCGAACCAGTTTGAAACTAAATTCTTTGAGCGAGGCTTGCAGTTTCCCGATCATAACGAAACTGATCAATCGTTCCTTTTTCGATCTTTTCAATGACCTCTTCGATAATTTCCAGCGGCACAAGAAACCATTCTCTGGGCTTTACCGGCGCACCGAAGCGGTCCGTCAGTTCCAACTCTAATCTCGCGCCGCCAAAAAACTTCTGCAAGAGGGTCTCAAGCTCCCTCCGCTTGATATTCATCAGTTTGAAGGTGGCGACGATTTCTACATCCGCAAGCAAATAGGTCGGGTCTTTCTTCGCGTTAGCAATCCGGCTTTTCACGTCTCCACCGGTCACGCCAATCTTGTGAATGACTGAGCGATGCTCCGCAATGAAAG
>CAYLJQ010000402.1:0-6582 GCA_964383955.1 uncultured Heliomicrobium sp.
CATCGTGAACCATCACATCGTCAACCGTCACGCCGTTTTCGCCAATCGTCACAATTTCAGGCGTTACGCCATTCAGTCGAACCCCTTTATTCTTGGTCTTGCCGAACAACAAAGGCTTGCCGTGTTCCAGATAGATCATCTTGTCATCTTTGACATCGCGTTCATTGAACGATTTGAAAGCGCCGTCATTGAAGATGTTGCAGTTTTGGTAAACCTCCAGAACGCCTGAGCCTTTGTGAGCAGCCAACCGCTCGACCATCGTCGCCAAATGCTTCGGATCAACGTCCATCGAACGTCCGACAAAGGTCGCTTCCGCCGCAAACGCCAGGCTCAACGGGTTGATCGGATAATCAATCGTTCCCATCGGAGCGGATTTGTTCTTTTTGCCTTGTTCGGAAGTCGGCGAGTATTGGCCTTTCGTCAAGCCGTAAATCCGGTTGTTGAACAGCACGATTTTCAGATCAATGTTGCGGCGCAACGCATGGATGAAATGGTTGCCACCGATGGAAAGCGCGTCACCGTCGCCCGTGATCACCCAAACCTGCAAATCGGGATTGGAAGCTTTGACGCCGGAAGCGATTGCAGGAGCGCGCCCGTGAATCGTGTGGAAGCCGTATGTGTTCATGTAATACGGAAAGCGGCTGGAACAGCCGATGCCGGAAATGAACACGATCTTTTCTTTGGGGATGCCAAGCTCCGGCATGACTTTCTGGACTTGCGCCAGAATCGAATAATCGCCGCAACCCGGACACCACCGAACTTCCTGATCGGTGACGAAATCCTTGCGGGTTAATGCGACGGCTGCTGCCGTTCCGTTGGTGCCGTTTGTTGTATGTCCGTTTTCGCTCATAACCTTAACTTTGTGTGTTTATAGATATTCTTTGATCTTGTTGACCAGCGAAGAAACCTTGAACGGTTTGCCTTTGATTTGTGAATAGCTGACGGCATCCACCAGGAATTGCGCTCGAATGAGCATCGCCAGTTGGCCCATGTTCAATTCCGGGATGATCACGCGTTCAAAACTCTTCAGCACTTCGCCCAGGTTTTTCGGGAAGGGATTCAGGTATCGCAGATGCGCTGCGGAAACTGATTGGCCCTGTTCCTGCAAAAGCTCCACCGCCGTGGTGATTGCACCGTACGTTGATCCCCAACCCAGCACCAAAACTTTGCCGGTTTTTTCGCCGAAAACTTCGATGTCTGGAATGTCCTGCTGCATGCGCTGAATCTTTTCTGCACGCAGCCGAACCATAAAGTCGTGGTTGTCGGGTTCGTAATTGACGTTGCCGGTAATGTGTTTCTTTTCGATGCCGCCGATGCGATGTTCCAACCCGGGAGTTCCCGGAACCGCCCACGGTCGAGCCAGCGTTTTTTCATCGCGCAGGTAAGGGAAGAAGCCTTCGACCTCGGTTCGGAATTGAACTTTCATTTCCGGCAGGCTGTCCAGCGAGGGGATTTCCCACGGCTCAGAACCATTGGCGATATAGCCGTCGGAAAGATAGAACACCGGAGCCATATATTTTGTCGCCAGGCGCACGGCTTCAATCGCCATTGCGAAACAATCTCCCGGAGTTGACGGCGCGACAATGCCTACAGGGCAATCACTGTTGCGGCCAAACATAGCTTGCAGCAAATCGGCTTGCTCGGTTTTAGTCGGCAATCCGGTGGAAGGGCCGCCGCGTTGCACGTCAATGATCACCAGTGGCAGTTCGGTCATCACAGCCAGGCCAATGGCTTCGGATTTCAGCGCAACGCCAGGGCCGCTGGTTCCAGTCAAGCCAATGCTGCCTGTGAACGAAGCTCCGATGGCTGCGCCGATGGCAGCGATTTCGTCTTCCGCTTGGAAAGTCTTGACGCCGAAATTTTTGTGCTTGGAAAGTTCGTGCAGAATGTCCGAAGCAGGCGTGATCGGATAACTGCCGTAAAACAGCGGTCGTCCAGTCAGTTGCGCTCCGGCGATAAAGCCAATTGCTGTCGCTTCATTGCCCGTGATGTTGCGATAGGTGCCGGGTTTGATTTTGGCTTTGCCGACGCGGTAATGCGTGGTGAAAATTTCGGTCGTGTCGGCATAATTGAAACCAGCGCGCATCACCTGAATGTTGGCGTCAGCAACTTCAGGTTTCGCGCCGAACTTGTCGTTGACCCATTTGACCGTCGGTTCCATCGGGCGGTCGTAAAGCCAGTACATCAATCCCAAGGCATAAAAGTTCTTGCAACGATCCTGTTGTTTGAATGGCAGCGCGGAGCCTTCCAGGGCCTTCAAGGTGTTCGAAGTGATCGGAACTTTGAACAGCCGATAGCCCGTCAGCGATCCGTCTTCGAGCGGATTGCTGCTGTAACCGGCTTTTTTCAGGTTGTTGGAATTGAATTCGTCTGTGTTCACGACCAGGATGCCGCCGTTTTCCAGATCAGGCAGATTGGTTTTCAGCGCCGCCGGATTCATCGCCACCAACACCTGCGGTTCATCACCGGGGGTGCGAATGTCGCGGCTGCTGAAATTCAATTGATAGCCGGAAACGCCCGGCAAACTGCCGGCTGGCGCGCGGATTTCCGCCGGAAAGTCCGGCAAAGTCGAAATATCGTTTCCAAGGATTGCAGAAGTTGAGGTGAATTGACCGCCGGTGACCTGCATCCCGTCGCCGGAATCGCCTGCAAAGCGAATCGTGACAGTTTCCAGTTCTTCGATGAGAGGCTTAGCGGTGGTCAGGTCTTCGATTGTCGTAGCTGACATTGTTAGATAACAAACTCCGTGAAGATTTTTGTCAGTCTCATAGCCCTGGCTTTGATGCTGGCCACAGAAGCCGCATTGGACAGTGCAGATTCATTCATTTTTGTAATTTATGAGACTTGATCGAGGCGCAATTGGTATAGCCAATGACGACCGCCGGAATCATAGCATGCCAATTCTGAAAGTACAGCCCGACTGAAAAGGCACAATGGCTTAAAGTTGTGTCGTCAGTTTGACCGTTCCTGCATGGCGAATTTTCATGGGTGAAAAGCACTTTGTTTAGCAAATCATGAATCTTTACATCGTCATTGCTGATATAAGGATCGCAACCGGCAGCGAACCCGTCTTAAGGACACAAGGCCGCTGCCAAGAAGGCCGGGCGAAAGCACGGCCTTCGTTATTTCAAAACATAAAAGCCACTTCGCTGGATTCATCAAAGTGCTTTGGTTGCCAGCAAAAGTTCTGCTCTTATGTCATCGGTCGCTGAATATCTTGTCAGCACTTTGATTGGCCGTTATAGTTCGCGCGTCCAGGAATCAATCCGCAATCATCCATCAAAAGTGACAAAAATAGCTGGCGCTGAGCCGGTTACAATTATCAACTAAGCCGTATTTCCCACTGTGGAGGACTAAGCAATGGCTGACAATCGTGGTGTGGCCTACATCAAACCCGGAGTCGTGGAAGTTCAAAACATTGATTTCCCAAAACTGGCCTTGGGCAAACGCAAATGCAATCACGGCGTTATTCTGAAAGTCGTTTCGACCAACATCTGCGGCAGCGATCAGCACATGGTTCGCGGACGCACGACCGCGCCGGAAGGATTGATTCTGGGGCACGAAATCACCGGCGAAGTCATTGAAGCCGGACGCGACGTGGAATTCATCAAAGTCGGCGATCTGGTTTCGGTTCCCTTCAACATCGCTTGTGGACGCTGCCGCAATTGCAAAGAGCAAAAAACCGGCGTTTGTCTGAACGTTAATCCGGCGCGTCCCGGAGCAGCTTATGGGTATGTGGATATGGGAGGATGGATCGGCGGACAAGCTGAATACGTGATGGTTCCATACGCCGATTTCAATCTGTTGAAGTTTCCGGACAAAGATCGCGCAATGGAAAAGATCAAAGACCTGACCTGCCTTTCAGACATTTTGCCGACGGGCTATCACGGCGCACTCACTGCAGGCGTTGGACCAGGTTCGATTGTGTACGTCGCTGGAGGCGGCCCGGTCGGATTGGCTTGCGCGGCGTCGGCGCAATTGCTTGGCGCGGCTTGCGTCATTGTCGGCGATTTGATTCCCGAACGGTTGAAACAGGCTCGCAAGTTCGGCTGCGAAACTGTGGACGTTTCCAACAAGAACGCTTCCGTTGCTGAACAGATCGAACAGATTGTCGGCATTCCTGAAGTGGATTGCGCGGTGGATTGCGTAGGCTTTGAAGCGCGCGGTCACGGCGAAGGCGCTGGCATCGAAGCTCCGGCAACAGTGTTGAACTCGTTGATGGAAGTCACGCGCGCGGGCGGAGGCATCGGCATTCCGGGGTTGTACGTCACAGGCGATCCGGGCGGCATTGATGATGACGCGAAGATCGGAAAGCTTGGCATTCGCATCGGCTTGGGCTGGGCGAAATCGCATCATTTTATGACCGGTCAATGTCCAGTGTTGAAGTACAACCGCCAGTTGATGCAGGCGATTTTGTACGGAAAGATCAACGTCGCCAAAGCCGTCAACGTGCAGGTCATCTCGCTGGATCAAGCGCCCAAAGGGTATAAAGACTTCGATAAAGGCGCGGCCAAGAAGTTCGTCATTGATCCGCATCACGCAATTGCGGCGTAAAACCGTAGAGCAGGTTTTCCAACCTGCTCTTGTCTTTTTCAGAGCGGGTTGCCTTCCAGCTTGCTCACGTCGTTACAATACAGAGCAGGTTTTCCAACCTGCTCTACCTTATCTCATACAGGAGCAATCATTCAGTAATGAGCAGTTCATTTGAAGGACAAGTAGCAGTTATCACCGGAGCAGCTTCCGGCCTGGGTTTGGCCATTGCCAAAAAGCTTCATATTGAAGGCGCTGTCGTAGCGCTGTTAGATATGAACGCCGACGCGGCTGAGGCAGCCGCAAGAGAAGTTGGCGCAAACACTGTTGCTTTCGGCGTCAACGTCACCGATGAAGCCCAGGTCAAATCCGTTGTAGATCAAATCGGCAATCAGTTTGGCCGCATAGACATTCTGGTCAACAGCGCGGGCGTTACCGGCAAAACCAATGTCAAAACCCACGAAGTTGATCTGGCGGATTTTCGCTTTGTGTTTGAAGTCAACGTAGTCGGTTCGTTTCTGACTTCGCGCGCCGTGTTGCCCTGGATGCTGAAGCACAATTATGGCCGCATCCTGCACATCGCTTCAGTGTCAGGCAAAGAAGGCAATGCCGGAATGCTGGCATATTCCTCGTCCAAAGCCGCTGTTATTGGTATGGCCAAAGTTCAAGGGAAAGAATACGCCGAAACCGGCATCACAGTGAACGCGCTGGCTCCGGCGGTGATTCGCACGCCGATGGTGGCGGCTTTGCCGGAAGAACAGGTCAAATATATGACCGACAAAATTCCGATGAAACGTTGCGGCGAATTGGAAGAGATTGCGCATCTGGCCACCTTCATCGTTTCGCCCGGAACCAGCTTTACGACCGGTTTCACGTTCGATATGACCGGCGGACGCGCAACATATTGAGGAAAAGAATGGCTGGTCTAAAGAAGTTATTTGCTGATGTTGGCAAGTTGCTTTATTGGGGAGTCGGCATCAGCGATCCCGGAACCATTCCACGCAAAGTTGATCTGTGGAAGATTGCTGCCAACGATGGCTGGATGGCGCAGAACCTTTCCGCCTCGAATTTGAACCACAAAGGCAAAGAGGCTGTGAGGCTGCAAACCGGCGAAGGCGATGGTTTGGCCATGCTGGCAGGATTGCAACTGCCGGAATGCAAACTGGATTTGAGTCTTGCCGCCGTCACTCAGCAGCTTGGTTTGATTGTTCGGGCAGAAAATGAAATCAGTTACGATCTGATTTCATTTCAGGTGAATGCAGCAGCCACAGCGCTAAGTCTGGGAATTCAGTTTGGCGCTACCGACGCCAAAGTCGAATTGCCGAATTATCTGCTGGGCGAATGGATTGGCCTCAGAGTTGTGGTTGCTCCGCAATTCACCGCCGTTTTTGTCAACGGCAGCAATATGCCCAGTCTGAAAGTTCCGGTCAGTTCGCAAAGCAGCAAAGGCGAATTGATCGGATTTTGGCTGGGCAAAAATTCTGACGCGCTGATTGCGGATCTGAAATACATCCAAACCAAAAAACGGGATTTGGTGTGAAAGCCTTACGGGAATTATGACGGCTCAATTCAGGATAAAGCTGGTTATCGTATTTGTTGTTATCGTTGGCGCAATGGCTTTGCGCACTTCGTCAGCCCAAACGGCAAAAGTAGATTTCGTCCGCGATATTCAGCCCATCTTTCAAGCGAACTGCTGGCGCTGCCATGGCGAGCAAACCGCCAAAGGCCAGCTTCGGCTGGACAACAAAGCTTCCGCGATGAAAGGCGGCATTTCCGGCGCAGTGATTCTTCCTGGCAATAGCCGCGAAAGCCGTTTGCTGCATCGCGTTCGCGGTGCGGGCGGCGAAAAACGAATGCCGCTGGGTGGCGAAGCGCTTTCTTCCGCGCAAATTGAACTATTGGCTCGCTGGATTGATGAAGGCGCTTCTTGGGAGGGAGAGATAGAGGGAAGGAGAGATAGAGGGAAAGAGGCTCCGAAGCATTGGGCCTTCGCTGCTCCCGTCAGGCCAATGATTCCCAAAGCTTCTGGCTCTACTTGGGGACGGACTCCAA
>CAYLJQ010000403.1:0-6581 GCA_964383955.1 uncultured Heliomicrobium sp.
CATTTTCGGATTCATTCTGACGCCTTTAGCAATTTCGGTAGCGCCAACTTCTGAAAATTGCTGAAGGCGTTTGTTTGTGTTTTGCAGCCAAGGCGCTTGCCTAGCTGATTGAATCAAGACCTTTCTGGAAACGTCCGGCATGCGATCTTTCAGCACGCGCCAACGTTTCAAACCATTCCGCAATTTCGTCAAACCCTTCTTCGCGAGCGATGCGTGCGAAATTCGGGTACATCTCTTTGTATTCGTAAGTTTCGCTGGCTACTGCGGATTTCAGATTGGACATCGTGTCCCCAAAAGGCTGGTCCGTGACGGGGTCGCCAACTTCTTTCAAAAAGTCCAGGTGGCCATGCGCATGACCTGTCTCGCCTTCAGCAGTGTCGCGAAACAACCCGGCAATGTCGGAATAGCCTTCGACATCCGCCTGGCGCGCAAAGTACAAATAGCGGCGGTTGGCTTGCGATTCACCGGCAAAGGCTTGTTTCAAGTTCTCGTGCGTCTTCGATCCTCTAAGAACCGGCATTCAGTTTCTCCAATTACTAGGAAGGAATCACCGCGCTCTGAGCGAGCGAATTTGTTTGGCGGCGCTCACTGGCTTGACTTGGCAAGCCTGACAAATCCCCACAAAATCCAGCCTGTGCTCTTCGATCTGGAAACCGCCCACAACCTTGGCCCGTTCAACCAATGCCATGAGCTTCTTTTCCAGCGCCATTTCAACATCCACAATCCCGCCGCAAACTCGACAAACCAAATGGTAATGCGTGTCCTTTGTCGTTTCGAAATAGGTGATCGCCATTCCGAAATCCAGTTCGCGCACTACCCCCTGCCCAACCAGAACACGCAAATTCCGGTAGACCGTGCCAAGGCTTAGTCGAGGATGACGGCGTTTGACAATTTTATAAACTTCTTCGGCCGTCAAATGGCCGCCATGCGCTTCTATGGCGTCCAGAATTGCCTGACGTTGTTTTGTATTTCGTAAGTTCATTGGCGGATTACAACTGCATCTTATGCACGACCACAGAGTCTGTCAATAATCAGTAATAGGAATAATTACTAATACTGAGAAATTAAAAAAAGCGGCTCATGAAGGTTTCCCCCTCGTGAGCCGCTTTTGTCTCTAGCCAGGTTTATGCCGAGAAGGATGTGCCACAACCGCAACCACCCGAAGCATTCGGGTTATTGAACGTGAACCCTGATCCCATCACGCTGTTGACGTAATCAATCTGAACGTTTTCCAGATATTGGGCGCTAAACATATCAACGAAAACGCGCAAGCCGGACGATTCAACAACTTCGTCCGTGGCCTGTGGCGCTTCTTCGATGTTCATTCCGTACTGGAAGCCAGAGCAGCCGCCGGGCACAACGCGCACGCGCAAACCGCCTTCGTTTCCGACGTTTTCAGATTCAATAAATTTACGCACTTCGCTCAAAGCATTTTCAGTCAAAGTCAGATTCATAGTCTCGTTCTCCTTTTGAAGATTGGCAGACAATGAGCCTGCCGACAGGTTAAAGATGATTGCGTTATCAAAATCGTTGGCAAACTCGCCGAGCGAAAAGATAGCGACAGTTACATAGAGCGTCAAATTACTTTTTCAAATTCAAAACCGGCAAAGCCTTGTTGGCCTTGATGGCAGCGATGCTGACCTGCGCCGCAACATTTTGCGCGACTTGATTGAAAGCCTTCGCTTGCGGACTGTCGGGCTGGCTGATCACAATCGGCACCCCCAAATCACCGCCTTCACGGATGCTGACGGCAATTGGAACCGAGCCTAGAAAAGGAATATCAAAATTCCCTGCCAGCGCTTCTCCGCCGCCGTTCCCGAAAATAAAATACTTTTCGCCGTGCGCACACTCGAAATAGCTCATGTTTTCAACCACGCCCAGCATTGGCACATTCAATTGCTCGAACATGTTGTGCGCTTTGCGAACATCCCCCAGCGCGACCTCCTGCGGCGTCGTCACCAGCACGGCTCCGGCGATGGAAACCATTTGCGCCAGGCTCAATTGAACGTCGCCAGTGCCAGGAGGCATGTCAACGACCAGATAATCCAGTTCGCCCCATTCCACTTGCCGCAGGAACTGAGAGACAGCCGATGTAAGCATTGGACCGCGCCAAACAATGGCTTTATCCCCCGGATTGAGCAAGCCGATACTCATGGTCTTAACGCCGTGATAAACGGGCGGGATGATCTTTTCGCCGCGCACCATTGGCATATCGCGCCCGCCCATCATGATCGGCACATTCGGGCCATAAATGTCTGTGTCAACAATGCCGACTCGCGCGCCCATTAAGCCCAGCGAAACAGCAAGATTGACAGCAACCGTAGATTTGCCAACCCCGCCTTTGCCAGAAGTCACAGCAATAATGTGATTGATTCCTGCAATTTCCGCTTTATCCAGAGAGCCGCGCGCTTTCGGCACTTCGGCATCCATTTTGACTTCGACGCGCTCAACGCCAGGAATAGACATCACTGTCTTTTCGGCTTCAAACTTCAATTGATCGCGCACCGGACAGGCAGGCGTAGTCAAAACAAATCGAAATCCAACGATGCCGCCACAAATGGAAACATCGCGGATCATATTCAGCGTCACAACGTCTTTGTGCAGGTCAGGGTCTTTCACCGCCCGCAAAGCGTTCAGGACAACGTCTTCAGTAATTGCTTGAGTAGCAGTTTCAGTCATTTAACTTTTCATCTTCCTTGAAATCTGTGTCAGGCTGCGCGGCACAATTCGGTATTCGCACTGTTGCAAGCCATCTGCGATCCGGCATTCCCGTATCACTTCGCAACCCAGCGTTTCGCGATAAACTCGAATTTCTTCATCGCAAACCTGCGGGTAAGCCACCGCGACACTTTCAGTCGGGCAATTCCGCTGGCGCAGCCGGTAGCTACCATCTTTCAGCCTTCTGGCGTCAGCCAGATAGCCTTTCATATTGATCACTTCAACCAAAGCCTTGACTCGTTCGTCAACGCTTAAATCCGCAAACTGTGTTTGCAACTGAGCGATCAGCACATCCGCACGGGCGCTCAGAACTTTCAGCAAAGCTCCATCACCAAACTGACGCTCGACATGAACCAGCACTTCTTTGGCAAATTCGTCGTAAATGTGCGGAAAAAAACAACGCGCTTTCTCCGTTAGCCGATAAATGAATCGAGGCCGCCCGCGTTCGTGCCGTTCCTGTTCATAAGCAATCAGCCCGTCGCTTTCCAACAATCCCAAATGGCGACGCACGCAGACCTTCGAGACTTTCAGCCATTCGGCCAATTGCTCGACACTCATTGGGCCATTGGTCTTCAACAAATCCAATATGGCGCTGCGGGATTCTTTCAGGATGTTTTCTGCTGCGGAAACTGACACGGGTTGGATGTTAAAAAGCGGACAGGCTTTTGTCAACCGTTTGGTTTCTAAAAGCAAATAACAAGGATGGACCGTCCAACAGTATTTACTGAAACGGCTGAATCAGTTTTTTGACGCCTTTGAGAACAAGCTGGTGAGGGCTTTTCAGTGGATTGCCACCTCGGCGAGCTTCTCTATCAGCATTTCGGATTACTCTTAAATCTCGCTCGCCTGTGATTCTCCAGCCGTCGGCAGTCTTTAGCCACCGCAGTTCATGCAATACTTCTCCACGTCGAATCTTTTGTGGCCCTTCGATTACGTAACGTTTGCGGAACCGAGCCGTAGCAGTTTGCCCATCCTCGCTAAATTCAAATTGTGGCTCGCCAACGCGGACTTCGATTGACTCTGCCTGATCAAAGACCCGCTCTTTTTCCACCCGAACAGTAGCAATCGAAACGTTACGTGTTCGGTAAAATACCTCTACGACCGGTGTGTAAAGCGTCATTTGCCTATCAATGTTGCCTTCATTTGTTGCGGCAATCCACTCATTCAACACCGCTGTGATTTCAGAACGCGCTTGCTCGGAATCTAAATCTGATCCAGTGTCACCGTCCCCCCCATAAGCCGCCTGTTGCCCTTTTGATTCATGCTCAGCTTTCTCCAGCCCTTCAACTGGTGCGCCAGACGATGTGCGAGCCGGCTTGGCGGCATTACTACTTAAGCCAGGCGTTTCAGTTGGAGTGGACGTCTCTGAGCGTGTGGAAGCCCACAAAATCCCAATTCCAACCAAGAGTGCAACGGCAATGCCGCCCAGCACATAGGAAGACCGGTGATGACGTGGCTTTCTGGCAATCAAGGTTTCATCAAAATCCTGAGCGCCCGTCGTCCGCACTCGATTTTTAGATATAGCACTGGCTGGAATTACTTCGGTCTGCAACGGGACTGCGCGCTTAATAGTGCCGTTTCCCACGTCAAACAATGGTTGCGAATTGATTTCACCCGGGTTTAGTGGCTCCGTCATAAATTCCGTCGCGTATGGATCCGAGTAAACGTCTACGACCTCTTCAGCCTGCGCAGCGACTTGCGTACTGTATTGATCTCTCTCAATCACTCCAGACTCAATAACTGCAGGAAGTAAACGAGACTCGCCTTCCTTAAGGTGCCCACCGATCGAATTCTCAATTTCCGCAAGCCTGTTTTTAAGCTCCGTCGAAGATTGAGGTCTTCCAACCGGTTCGGTTGAAAGTAAATCTGTGATTAGCCTGGCAAGCTCCGTGGGAACATTCTCCCGAAATTGCTCTAGCGGCGGCGGCAATTCCTGGACATGCTTTAATGCAATGGCAATGGCAGACGTGGCGTCAAAAGGAGGCTGGCCGGCCAGCATTTCATAAAGTATGACGCCGAAGCTGTAAATATCTGTTCGCGCATCCAATTCGTGACCGAGACATTGTTCGGGCGACATGTATCTGGGTGTGCCCACAAGCGTTCCGGTCGCTGTTAGCGTGTGGTCATCTGCTGAAAGCTGTTCGCTAATTTTGGCGATGCCGAAGTCAATGATCTTGACCATCACACTGCCATCGAAAGTTCTTGTCAGAACAATGTTTGATGGTTTCAGATCTCTATGGATAACGCCGCTATGATGTGCGGCTTCCATTCCATCAGCGATCTGGCGCGAAAGCATGATCGCTTCGCCGAACGATAGTTGGCCCACCTGACGTATCGTATCAAGTAATGTCTGGCCTTCTACCAATTCCATCACAATATAAGATTCACCATCAGGCAGGCTGCCATAATCGTAAATGTCCGCGATATTGGGATGCTTGATCTTGGCTGCGACCCGTGCTTCACGACGAAATCGTTCAAACGCTGCCGGGTCGGCAGTGTAGTCAGGCTGAAATAATTTAATTGCTACTGGGCGCTCCAAATCCAGGTGTGTGCCTGAATAAACCGATCCCATTCCTCCACGTGCGATCAAACTATCCAGCCGATATTTATCGGCGATTAATCGGTCGCCTGCCCGACCAGCCAATAACGCTTCATGCGTTTCATGAACACACTGGGTTTCAGAATCGTCGTAGCAATACTGGCAAGTCGGACATAACTTCATAAAAATTCCTTGTAGCTTTCGCCTCACCAATTTTCTGGTCGCACCTGTTTAATCAAAGCAGCGTACTCAGTCACATTGCATAACAGCCACATACAGTCGTGTCGCCATTACATACAGAAAACTGCCTCAAATTAGGTACGACACTGCGAATTGATATAAAAGCAATTGTTGTGCATCTCGGAGCCAACAAAAGTAAGGAGTATTAATTGCGCAGTGATAAGCGGGTAAGTTACAAGGAATAAAGAATCACTCGTTTTTAGATCGCCCAGATCGAAGAATGCTCCAGGCCAGATAAGCGCCAAGCAGGACGGCAAAGAAAAAACCAACGGCAAACATTGTCCCAGCCCAGCGCTCCCAACCAGAAGGACGAAAAACGGATAACAAAATGGCCAAGCCGACAATGAAAGCTGATGCGATGACTCCTAAAACAATGCGATTGGCCAGACGTTCCAATCGGCTGATGATTGGTTCAAACGTCCCGGGCTTCATCCCCACTTCAAAGCCGCCGCGCTCAATTTCGTTCAAGATGTGGCGAAGCTGCTGCGGAATTTCAACACCAAGCCGGGCAACGTCCAGACTTGCCTGTCCAAATTTCTTTGCCAGTCGCCGTGGAGAAAACAATCGCAGCATCAATTGTTCCGCATACGGGGCAATCACTTCGGTCAAATGAAAGTTTGGATCAAGCCGCTTGCCAATCCCTTCCAGCAGAATGATTGTTTTGATCAACAAGGCCAGATGTGGCGGGATGTGCAATTGGTGCCGGCGAATGACGGCAAATGCTTCGTTGAACAGTGGGGCCAGTTCCACCTCACCAAGCGACAGGCCGAAATACGGTTTGATCAAATGCTCCAAGTCGCGGCGCAATTCGTTTCGATCAACCCGGTGCTTGACGACTTCCAGCTCCAGCACGGCATCGGTCAGCCTATCGTAATCCTGCCGCGTCAATCCCAGAATCAAGTTGGCCAGATAATCCTGTGTCTTTTCGTCAACCGTGCCGACCATGCCGAAATCCACCAGCCCGAATCGTCCGCCGGGTTCAACAAAGAAATTTCCCGGATGCAGGTCAGCATGAAAAAAGCCGGCCTCAAAAATCATCTTCAAAACCCCCCTGGCTCCTCGCTCGGCCAATTCCGCGCGGTTG
>CAYLJQ010000404.1:0-6579 GCA_964383955.1 uncultured Heliomicrobium sp.
TAGGCCAGCCGGTTCCCGTCCGGTGACAGCGCCGGAAACAGCGCAATCGAACCGTCGCGTGTGAATTGCCGAGCGCCAAACCCGTCATAATCCATCATGGAAACTTCGCGATTGGCAATGTAAGCAATCTTGGATTGAGCGATTCCATCTTGCCCGGTCAACAGCTTAAAGATTTGATCTGCAAACTGATGCGCCATTTCGCGCCCGTTTCCCGCCAAACTTGCGGTCAACAGTTGCGATTGCGTTTTTACGTCGTAAAGAAAGCCCTGCGCGCTGTTCGGCCCTGTGACGCTGCCAAAGGCGACGTAATCGGATTTGACCGGATCGTTCGCCCATTCGTCATATTTCAGCGAAGCTGGATCAGCGAGTTTTGTTTTCGGATAAAGACTTTTGCCAACCAAGTTGGTGACACCGGCAAACTTCAAATCATTCCAGAGCACTTCGTTGAATGTGGTCGTCACGGCATCAACGCCCGAAGCTCGCGATTGAAAATCAGCAACGGCCAGCGAAGGTCCTGCTCCTGGCGTGACGATGATAGTGCCAATCTGCTTGCGAAGCTCTTCTTGCTGAGGTGGTTGCGCCTGCTGAGTTTGCTGCGCTGTGATATTCGACAAGCTCAGCAAAACCAGCGCAACTGCAACCGGCAAAATCCACAAAACTCGTTTCATCAACTCTCCTGCTTATTTCGGATAGCGGAACCAGATTTCGGCAACCGCTTCTTGCGCGCCAAGCAAAAACCCATTTGGAAATTCTGGCAACTTGTTCGAAGCGATAACAGCACGCTCGACTGCGAAGTTGACCAAATCGTTCGGGCTTCGTTTTTTGAAATAGTTTGGCGCGATGCGACCTCCAACCAGCGAAAGAATGCGACCATCGCGTGCGATTCGCAACTGAACGATCACGAACTGCGGTGTTGTGTCACTGCTCGCGGGTGGAGCGTAATTCCGGCTCAGAATCATTTGAATTCGCCGCCCATATTCCGAACCGCCAGGAACTCCGCTCGGCCCAAGATTCGCGCCTGAACCGACTCCAACGCCGTTGGTCAATTGCGGCATTGGCGCACCGTACGAACGCCCGACTTCAACGCTGTTGCTTGATGAACTTCCCCGCAACGGCGTCGGCGAAACAACCTGGGAAGTTTGATTTGCCGTCGGACGATCTGTCGTCGCTGTTTTCTCCTCCGGCTTCTTTTTCACATCCGAAGGCAAAACCTCGGCGTTTGCTTCCGGCGTTTTTTCGGTTTTGACAATTTCGTTGTTGGCCGTGTTCGGCTCATCACCGACAAACGACACATTGCGCGGAAGCGTGAACCCAAGCTGATTGGCGGCAATGGTGCCAACTTCAATCACGCCCTCGCCGCCCTGCCCTTCGCCAGCAGCAACAATTGTCGTCGTCAACGGATTGCGAAAGAACCACACCAACGCCGCCAGCACAATGACGTGCAGCGTAGCGGACAAAATCGTTCCTAAGCGTTGGTCTTTCTTCACTAAAAATTACTTCTTTGGTTGCGGCTCGGTCACCAGACTGACGCTGGCTTGCGCGCGTTTGGCCTGATCCAGCACGTAGGCGATCACGCGATAAGGCGTTTCCCCATCCCCGCGAAGATAAACCCGCCGGTCTTTTGAATTCGCCAGCCGCACGTTTAACACCTGCGGCAGGTCATTGATATTCACTGCCTGCCGTTCATTTTTGCCGCTCAGATAAACCGAACCTTCCTTGTCTACCGAAAGAATCAAAGCTTGCGGCGTGGCTTCGTTCGATTGCGCTTCACGTGTTTTCGGCAGATTGACCTGAATACCCGTTTGCAGAATTGGCGCAGTGACCATAAAAATCACCAGCAGCACCAGCATCACGTCCACCAGAGGTGTGACGTTGATTTCCGCCAGCGCGGTTTGCGTTCTTCCGTTGCGATTCGTAAAGGCCATAAACTATTGCTCAGCCTCTCGTTCGATGAAGTTCAAGAGTCGAAGCGTAAAGCTATCCATTTCCGACGCCATTATTTTGATCTGATTGACGTAATGGTTATAGGCCAACACCGCGGGAACGGCGGCAGCAATGCCTGCGGCTGTGGCAACCAAAGCTTCCGCAATGCCCGGAGCAACGGCTTGAATCGAAGCTGTCGTCGCCTGGCTCAAGCCTTGAAACGCGATGATGATTCCGACGACAGTGCCGAACAATCCAATAAAGGGAGCCGCGCTGGCCGTGGAAGCCAGCCAGCCCAGACTTTTCTCAAGCCTTGTCGTTTCATCAACCGCCGTGCTTTGCATTGCGCGCTGAACAGCTTCCAGATTCAACCGGCCTTGTTTTTTCAATTCCGCATCCGCGGCAAAAAAGATGGCAGCCAGCGGATTTTCGCGCAAAGTAACACTGCCAGCATGCAAATCAGCCCAACGGTTGCTACTCGCAAACAATTGCAGAAATTGCCCCGACTGGTGTTGAGCCAGTTTTGTCACACGAGCCTTTGTAAAAATGATTGCCCAGGAAGCGATGGAGAAAACCAGAAGAACCAAAAGCACAAACTTCGCAATTGGGCTGGCGCGCAAGATCAAATCAAGTAGGCTGCTGTGTTGGGGTGCTTGTTCCTGCCAAAGCCACAATGCAGGTTGAAACGCAGGCAAAATATCTGAAGCGATCAACAAAATTCTCCTGAAAACGAGTTTAACCAGCGCCGAACCGTCGGTGGTACCGACCGGGAAATTACTTCTAAGTTGCTGGTTTGAATGTTTTTCTCAGCGGAAGGCTATGCTAGCATGCGCCCATACTGGGTTCAAGAAACCATTCTAAACGGTGAGCTTTGAGTCAAAATCGCATTTGTTCAAAGGCTCGAAACTTTCCAATTAGACGCTCCGCCACTTTCAATACGGGATTTTTGCCCAGCGCAGACAGGGCTGAAATTGCAGTAATTTTCAATCCACCAACTTTATCGCAAAGGAGAATCAACCATGTACCGACTGTTGAAAGTTGTTTTGGCTCTCGGCGTTATCGGCTGTTTTGTTTTCTCTGCCCAGCACGTCGAAGCGATTCGATACAATCAAAATGCCAGTCAGGCGAAGTCCGATAAAGCCATGCGCGAATTTCACGGCGTCAAACTGGGAATGAAACGCGAAGCTGTTCAGGCGGCGATGGCGGCCAAACCTGAAAACTCGACTAATGACAGCGAGGATTACAAGCTTACCGGAGATGATGTAATGACCGTGCGCTACGAAAACGGCGAAGTCAAAGCCATCCAGCTTGCGTTTCTCGATGCCAAGAATGCCCCTGCCTGGAACGATGTGGTCGGCGACGCCGAAGTCAATGAACTGGCCAATGGTGCCAAAACCGCTCGCAAAACAATTGAGCAGGATAAATTCTGGGTTTCGATATACAAAAGCCAGGATGGTGCGACCGTGCGTATTACCATCAGCCGCATCTGAAAACAGCAAAGCCGCAAAGAAACAGCACACCGTTTCTTTGCGGCTCTGGTTTTTAAGGCAGCGTTTGCAGTGATTAGCCCTTGCCAGCCAATTGAATCCGCACCATAGCGCGCTGCATTTTCAGTTCTGCGCGGCGGAAATCAACGTCATCCCCCTGGGACCGCAGACGCTTTTCCGCACGTTCACGAGCCGCTTCCGCGCGTGCCAGGTCAATTTCTTCCGGACGTTCCGCAACGTCGGAAAGAACGGCAACGCCGTCTGCCTGAACTTCGACAAAACCGCCGCTGACATGCAATTGCTTGCTGGCAGTTCCCTGCCGGTACGTCAGAACGCCTGTCTTCAGTTGGGAAATCAGCGCGGTGTGTTCCGGCAAAATCCCCAGTTCCCCGTCCAGGCCCGGCACAACGACTTCATCCACCGATTCGCGCAATACCAATCGTTCGGGTGTGATTACTTCTAAATTGAGTTTGTCAGCCATAAATTTCGGTAGTCGGAATTGGGTAGTCAGTAATCGGTAGAAAAGAAATTGCCTTACTACCGGCTACCGTTTACCGAATCCCGACTACTCCATAGTTACATTTTCTTTGCCGCTTCCACGACTTCGTCAATCGTTCCCTTCATATAGAAGGCTTGTTCCGGAATGTCATCGTGTTTGCCTTCCACGATTTCGCGGAAACCGCGAATCGTTTCGGCAATCGGAACCAGCGCGCCTTCAATTCCAGTGAACTGCGTCGCCACGTGGAATGGCTGTGACAGGAACTTTTGCACCTTGCGCGCGCGGGAAACCGTCAACTTGTCTTCTTCCGACAATTCATCAATACCCAGAATGGCGATGATGTCCTGCAAGTCTTTGTACCGTTGCAGGATTCGTTTCACGGCTTGCGCACAGTTGTAATGCTCGTCGCCGACGATGCGCGGTTCCAGAATGCGCGAAGTCGAAGCCAGCGGATCCACTGCGGGGAAAATTCCCAGCTCGGAAATCTGACGTGAAAGCACTGTCGTCGCATCAAGGTGAGCAAACGCCGTCGCCGGAGCCGGATCGGTCAAATCGTCCGCGGGAACGTAAATCGCCTGCACTGAAGTCACGGAACCGGTCTTAGTGGAAGTGATGCGTTCCTGCAATTCGCCCATTTCCGTCGCCAGGTTCGGCTGATATCCCACCGCCGAAGGCATACGGCCAAGCAGCGCGGACACTTCAGAACCGGCCTGCGTAAAGCGGAAAATGTTATCAACGAACAGCAACACGTCCTGGCCCTGGTCGCGGAAGTATTCGGCAACCGTCAAGCCTGACAGCGCCACGCGCAAACGCGCTCCTGGCGGTTCGGTCATCTGGCCGTATACCAAAGCCACTTTGGACTTCGACATGTCCTCGTCGTTGATAACCTTGCCTTCGCGCATTTCCAGCCAAAGGTCGTTGCCTTCGCGCGTGCGCTCGCCCACGCCGGCAAACACGGAAAATCCACCGTGCGCTTTGGCGACGTTGTTGATCAATTCCATGATCGTCACGGTTTTGCCTACGCCTGCGCCGCCGAACAGACCAATCTTTCCGCCTTTCAAAAACGGCTGGATCAGGTCAATGACCTTGATGCCTGTGATCAGCATTTCCAGTTCGGTTGATTGCTCTTCGAAGGTGGGAGCGTGACGATGAATCGGGTAGTAGTCGGTTGCCGGAACCGGTCCGCGCTCGTCCACCGGCTCGCCGATAACATTGATGATGCGGCCAAGCGTTCCATTACCCACTGGGACTTTGATCTGGCCGCCGGTATCAATCGCTTTCATGCCGCGAACCATTCCGTCCGTCGGAAGCATGGAAACCGTGCGGACGCGGCTTTCGCCCAGATGCTGTTGAACTTCGCAGATAACGTTAATCGGGGTTGGTGTATCAAACCCCTCGCTGGTAATGCGCAAGGCCTGGTAAATCGGAGGCAGATAGCCTTCGGGAAATTCCACGTCAACAACCGGGCCGATGACTTGCACGACTTTGCCAACGTCTCCAGTGGCGACATTGGCTTTATGATCGCCATTCGTAGATGCCATAAACTTAGTTTGCTCCTTCATTAAGACGGCTGCTCAGGACGTTGAACCACACCACATCGGCCAAGAAAACACGAGCCTTTGCTTCATTACTTAAGAGCGATCACGCTCTTCGCGGATCATTGCAGCCTGCACAGCGTTGCTGGTGAATTGTATGAGTGCTCGATTAAAGGTGCGGAGTATACACATCTAATAGTGGTTTGCCAAATTGCAGAGCGGATTCGAAGTATCGCAGTTTGCTTGAGGCAACTTTGTCATACCTTATCGTGACAAGATGGAATCGGTTCATTACAATCGCCGCTTCTTACCGGCAGGACTTTACATTTCAGTTATCTACGGAGAGCAATAGATGAGCAATGGATTGCAGATCAAAGAAGATGGCGCGCTGGATTTGTTGTCGCTGGGCGCGTTGGTTCACCGGCTTGATCCGGGCGTAATTCCCTTTCGTAAAGCGATTACTTGTCAGATTCACGTCAGCGGCGGCGAGTTCAACGTCGCAGCGAATCTGGCCGATTGTTTTGGCATGCGCACTGGCATCGCATCGGCGATGGTGGATTATCCGATTGGCGAACTGATCGCCGAACGCGTTAAAGCGATGGGCGTCAAACCGTTTTACAAACGCTTCAAGCATGACGGAGTTCGCGGGCCGAACATGGCTACGGTGTTCAGCGATCAAGGGTACGGCGTGCGCGCGCCGATGGTTTTTTACAACCGGTCGAACGAAGCAGCGGCGCAGTTGAAGCCGGGCGATTTTGATTGGGACAAGATTTTTGCCGAAGGCGTGCGCTGGTTTCACAGCGGAGGCATTTTCGCCGCGCTTTCAGAAACAACCGCTGAGTTAATTATCGAAGGCATGCAGGCGGCCAAAGCTGCTGGCGCAGTGACATCCTTTGACCTGAATTTCCGCGAAAAGCTGTGGAAGATTTCCGGCGGCGCTGATCGCGCGGCTTCCGTGATTAATCGGATTGTCGAAAATGTAGACGTACTGGTCGGCAACGAAGAAGACCTGCAAAAAGGTCTGGGCATTCCCGGTCCCGAAGTCGCGTCGAAATCAAAACTCAACACCTCGGCTTTGTTCGGCATGATGGTTCGGGTCGTTGTAGATGAGCGGCATTTGAATGGCGTCGCCGCG
>CAYLJQ010000405.1:0-6572 GCA_964383955.1 uncultured Heliomicrobium sp.
GCTTCCCGTCTACATCGGGAATGGCACGCTGTAATCGTTTTCTCTAAAGAGCTTGAATTTCTCCTTGCCACGTGTTGGCAAAAGACTTACCATCCGCGCGACTTTTCGTTCGGAAGTGGTTCCGAATCCCGACCCGGTTCAAAGTTGCTGTCACTTCCACTTTGAACAAAAATCTTAGAAAGCAGAATAATCCTGAATACGGAGCTTGCCCATGCCGTTCGACAACGACTTTACCATCGGAATCGAGGAAGAGTTTCAGATCATTGACCCGCAAACGCGCGAGTTACGGTCGCGCGTCAACGAGATTTTGGAAGAAGGCCGGATGCTGCTTGGCGAACAGGTAAAGCCCGAAATGCACCAGTCAATGATCGAAGTCGGCACGGGCATTTGCCGCGACGTCAAAGAAGCAAGACAGGACGTCATCAAGCTGCGTCGCGCGATTGCCGAACTTGCCGCCCGCAAGGGGCTGGCAATTGTCGCCGCTTCGACACACCCAATTTCACACTGGGCCGATCAGCAGATCACCGAAAACGAGCGTTATTACCAAATGATCGAAGAGTTGCAGCATTCTGCCCGCGCTCTGTTGATTTTCGGCATGCACGTTCACGTAGGGATCAAAGATCGCGAAGCCGCGATGGCGGTGATGAACGCTGCCCGGTATTTTTTGCCGCACATTTACGCGCTTTCGACCAGTTCGCCTTTCTGGATTGGACGCAACACGGGAATGAAGAGTTACCGTTACGAAGTCTTCAAACAGTTCCCGCGCACCGGCATTCCCGAATACTTCAACTCGGTCGGCGAATTCGATAATTTCGTCAATCTGCTGATCAAAACCGGCTGCATTGATAACGGCAAAAAGATTTGGTGGGATGTGCGCCCGCACCACGTTTACCCGACATTGGAATTCCGCATCTGCGACATTCCAACCAAAGTTGAAGAAACCATTACTATCGCCGCGCTCTTTCAGGCTGTCACGGCCAAAGTTTACAAACTGTATCGCCAGAACATGGGATTCCGCCTGTATCGTCGCGCTTTGATCGAAGAAAACAAATGGCGTGCAGCGCGGTACGGATTGGACGGCAAGCTGATTGATTTCGGCAAACGCGAAGAAGTTCCGCTTCGCAGCCTAATCCAGGAGTTGCTGGAATTCGTAGACGATGTTGTGGATGAATTGGGTTGCCGTGAAGAGATCAATTACGTGAACACGATCTTGGAAAACGGAACCAGCGCAGACCGGCAACTGCGCGTGTTTCAGGAAACCGGCGATTTGCGCGCCGTTGTGGATTTGCTGATGAAAGAAACGCTTGAAGGCGTGTTTTAATTTTCAAAACCTGCGGCCAAGACGTGAATGGCTGCTGGCAACGACAACAAACAGATAGCCCCTGAGTTTGAAACAAGCTCGCCCCACCTTTTGCGACCCCAAATCGCCCCGCCGAGAAATTCGCTGCTGAACCGTAGCCAGTTCAGTGGACGTTCCTTTTATCAACCCTGAATCTGCTTGCGACCGCACCGACCAGCGGCGCTGAGCAACTGATGGTGCCAGTATGAAAAGATGGTCAACGATTTTATTTGTGGTAGTCGCGTTTTCCGCGCTGTTGTTCATGGCTGTGCGATGGATGGCGCCGTTGATGGGAGTGGGAGGCATTGAAAACGAATGGTTGCAGGCCATGTCGCATTTGATGCCTTTTGCGGCGATGGCCGGAACGACTTCGATTGTATTTTTGATTTTGACCTTTCGGTGGAAACCCAAGCTTGCTTATCCAGAGGCGAAGCGTCTGGTCGAAGAAGCCGAGCAATGGAGCGATGAGTTCGTCATTGGCGAAGAATTGGAACGCCAGCAAAACGGATTTGCCAGTAACAGTGCATTCAATCTCCGCCATCAATCTGTCAGCAACGGCGTTTCATCCATTGGTGATAAACGCGCAGCAGATTCGACAGAGTTTCGGGTTTCACAGGCGGAAACTGCATTTGCGGCTTCAATCGCAACAATTCGCGCGACTGAAAGTCCAAAAATCAATTTATCCAGCTTGCCTCAGGTGACGGCTGAAACCACGCTTGATTTAGCAATGAATGACGATCTGCGTAATGCTGAAACTCAGTTTAATTCCGAGCAAAACATGAATCTCACGAACCTCGCTTTGACAGAAACGCTGCCAAACCTGAACGGCTCGCTGGCCAGCGCGCCACCTTTGCTCAGTCAATTGCCGCCGCCTTTGCCGGAATTTGCCGGACGCTCGTTCGAACTGGCCGAATTGATGGCTGCGCGAGCCAATTCCGAAAATCGAGTTCTCAGCATCCAGGGGATGGGTGGAGTCGGCAAAACGACCCTGGCGCTGAAGCTGGCTCATCAAATGTCGACGCATTACCCCGACGCGCAGCTTTTTCTGGACCTGAAAGGAGCCAGCCCGCAACCGCTGTCCGTCGCCGAAATTCGTTCGCACGTCATTCGCGCTTACATGCCTGCCGCGCGATTGCCGGAAAACGAGGCCGAACTCGGCAAGCTGTACAGTTCCGTGCTGAAAGGGAAGCGCGCTTTGTTGTTATTCGATAACGCATCCAATACGCAGCAAATCACTCCCGTGATTCCGCCAGCGGGTTGTTTGCTGATCGCCACTTCGCGGCAGCATTTATCCATCACCGGAATGTTTGCCAGCCGCCTGGACACCTTGCCTGCGGCAGAGGCTCAGGAACTGTTGCGACGTCTGTTGCCGCAAATCGGAGAACAGGCTGCGCGGCTGGCTGAGCTGTGCGGTTATCTGCCGCTGACAATGCGACTGGCCGCCAGCGCGTTGACACAAAATCCCAACCTCAGCGTTGCTGAATACGCCAAGCGGTTGATTCGATGGCAGGCGCAGGAAGGCGGACGCCGTGCGGTTGATGCAGTCTTGCGCGCCAGCTACGAAATGCTGGTTCCCGGATTGCGAAAGTTGTGGCGGATGCTGGCGGTTTTTCCCGGCACATTTGACGCAAACGCAGCGGCAGCCATTTGGAAAATTCATCCGGATCGCGCAGCCAACGCGCTTGACCGGCTGATGGCATACAGCCTGGTGGAGCGCAATCGCGCAACCGGGCGTTTCAGGCTTCATGATTTGATGACGCTATTCGCCGAATCTTCACTAAACGGGCAGGAACGCGCCATCGCACGGCACCACCACGCCGCGCATTATCAAAGCGTCTTGCATGAAGCCGACGCGCTTTATGAACAAGGTGGCGAGTTTTTGAAACAAGGTTTGGACTTGGTGGATCTGGAGTGGTTGAACATTCAGGCAGCGCAAACCTGGGCGGCAACGAAATTTGAGAGCAACAGAATGGCTTGCGATTTGTGCAATTCGTTCCCGGACGCAGGAAAGTATGTGCTGAGTTTGCGGCAACATCCGCGTGAGCGCATTCGCTGGAGCGAAGCCGCGCTGTCGGCTTCCAAGCAGATGAAGCGCCGAAAATCTGCGGCTAAACATTTGGTTGCGCTTGGTGATTCCTATGCCGATCTGAGCGAAATTCATCATTCGCTGGATTGTTACCAACAGGCGCTGGAAATCGCGCGGGAAACAAAAAGCAGCCGTGGCGAAACGGATGCATTGGTTGGACTGGGCACTGCCCATTACCTCGGCGGAGATTTGGTGCGCGCGCGTGAATATCACGAATTCGCATTGAGAATTGCCCAGAACCTGGATGATCGCCGCGCGGAGGCAAATTCGCTTGGCGCGCTTGGGCTGACCCTGTACGCGCTTGGCGACGCCCGGCAGGCAACGGATACGCTTGAAAGGCAACTGCATCTGGCGCGTGAACTGGGCGACCGGCGAAACGAAAGCAACGCGCTTGGCGGGCTGGGGCTGACGCATTACGCACTGGGAGACGCGCGAATGGCAATTGACCTGCTGAATGAACAATTCCGCATCACGCGCGAAATTGGCGACCGGCGCGGTGAAGCGGGTGCCTTGGCCAATTTGGGTTATGCCTGGTCGAATTTGAAAGAGTATGAACTTGCAATCAACTATCTGAATCAGGCGCTGACCGTTGCCCACGAAATCGGAGATCGCCACAGTGAAACAAACGCCTTGGGCGGTCTGGGCGTGACGCATTATCTGATCAACAATCAGTCGCAAGCCATTGAATACCTGGAACGCCAGCGGCAATTGGCTGTGGAAATCGGCGACCGGCGCGGGGAAGCTTCGGCGCTGACCAATCTGGGTGAAGCATATACTTCGACGGGCGAACTGATGCGCGCGATTGAATTGTTGAAACAGGCATTTAACATCACCAGCCAGATGGACGATGTGTCAGGCCAGGCGTCGGCGCTGTCCAATTTGGCATTGGCGCTGGAAAAGCTTGGCGACCGTGCGCAAGCGGTAGAGCAGGCAAGGAAGGCGTTGGAACTGTTTGAGATTGCCAAACATCCGTCGGCTGAAACTGTCAGGCGACAGTTGGTTGAGTGGCAATAATGTTCGTAGTCCCGGCTTTAGCCGGAATGGATTCGGATAATGCTTCCGCCTGAAGCCGGGACTACAAACGTGGTTTACTTGTTTTCTTTCGTATCCAGCAATTCCACTTCAAACACCAGCGTAGCGTTCGGCGGAATCACACCGCCAGCGCCGCGTGCGCCATAACCGAGTTGCGGCGGAATGACCAGTTTGCGTTTGCCGCCAACTTTCATTGTCATCACGCCTTCATCCCAACCTTTGATCACACGTCCAAGTCCGATTGGAAAAGTAAACGGCTGGCCGCGATCCAGCGAACTGTCAAACTTCGTTCCGTCGTCCAGCGTGCCGGTGTAATGAACCGTCACCTGATGCCCGGTTTGCGGACTTGCGCCCGTGCCGACAACAATATCTTCGTATCTCAAACCTGATTCTGTAGTCACTGCTTTTGCTCCCAAGACTGATGTTTTGAGCGGAATGGAAACCCACGAAACGGCTTTCCAAACTCCCGCGCGTTTCACCCAGACTTCCGTGTGGCTGGAAGTTCCGAGCGGTTTATCATCGCGAATATATGTCGAACGGCCAGTTACGACAGCCGTTGTTCCATAGGCCCGCACCTTGAATTCATCGCTGCGAATATCGTCAAGCCGCATCTTTCCGGATTCCACCATTTTCAACATCTCGGCTTTGGTGACAAAACTGCCATCAGTGTTAATGGCGGTAAAATCCTCTGCAAAGATGCGTTTGAGCGTCGCCACGTCTTTTTTGACGACAGCCGTAAACCATTCCCGTTCAAGCTTTTTCAATTGAGCCTCAGGACCAGCGATGGGGGCGCTTGCCGTTTTGCCTTGTCCGGCGCGTGCAGGTTTGGTTTGGCCGAAGATCGGAATGGCAAGCATAGCTAGAAATCCCAAGAGCATTATTTGTTTTTGCAATTTCAATTTCTCCATTTGTTCATAAATATGTGGCGAACCATTGCTGCAATGTAGTTTTGAATTTCAGAAAAGCAGGATCAACACAACGATTCAGGCTGACCTTTTCCGCCAACTGAAAGTAAAGCGCCGAAGATCTTGATTTGCCTGATTGTCGTAACGCGGTTTCCATGGCCTCTTTTGGACGATCGGGTTTCGATTGGCCGAGAGAAAGAAAGTTTTGATTTTGCAGCCATGTTCGCAAATCGGGTTGCCTTCCTTCCCAGCCGAGAACTTTGTCAACGTGAGGCGAATCGCTCCAAACCCAGACTTCGATTTCGGGATCAAGCACAATCACTTGTGCACGGTCGCCCCAGCCCGATTGAGACAAACGAAACTCAACTTCTTTCTCAATGTCCTCACGTGTAAATTGATCTTTACCGCAACCCTCTCGGTCGAACAACACGATTGCGTGTTCATACTGATTGGTGAAAGGGCGCAAAAAATTGTCACTGGTGCGTAAACAGCCGGGGTCATGCTCAGGGTGTACAAAACAATCAAAGTTTTGCTGATGTGCGAGTTGGCGAATGCCCAATGCTTGGTGACGAGTCAGCACACCTTTGACGGTGTATTCTATGTTTTTGTCAGGCACAAGCAGCACAAGGTTCTTCATTCGATTACCCCAACACTCCTGCGGCGAAA
Organism: uncultured Heliomicrobium sp.; assembly: GCA_964383955.1. Lineage (GTDB taxonomy): Bacteria > Acidobacteriota > Blastocatellia > RBC074 > RBC074 > RBC074. Next base: position 6,029 of record CAYLJQ010000405.1, read on the forward strand.
AGCGTGCCCAGATTCATTTCGCCTTGCCATTCACGCAATCTTGGATGCTGATCTCCGCGAACAATGTCGGTAATGCCTTCAGAAGTTTTGGCAAAACACAAAACCGATTTAGGTTCCGCCATACTCAAAATAACTGGCGAATGTGTGGCCAGCAGCATTTGCGCCCCATAAACCGAAGACAAAGATTGAAACATGGTTTCAACTGCGCGTGGGTGAATTCCGTTTTCCGGTTCTTCGATCAAATACACACCATTGAAATCCGGCAAGTAAGCAGGCAACGTCAGCGCTAGCAAGCGCAAGGTACCATCAGACGCCATCCAGGAAGGAACCTCCAAGCCACCGCTATAACAAATCATTAAGTACCGGTGTTTATCATCTTCTCTTTCAACCGTGCGAATATTTTTAATATCAGGGAGAGCTGTTTGTAGATGTGCAATCCAGTCTGCAAATCGGTTAGGCGCGGATGATTGAAGCCGGTGAATAACCCACGGCAAATTTGATCCATCAGGTTTAAAGCCTCGAACTTGGCCGGGCTGACTAGCCT
>CAYLJQ010000406.1:0-6566 GCA_964383955.1 uncultured Heliomicrobium sp.
GGGCCGCAGCACTCCAAACTTTAATTGCTTTGGCCGGGTGCAAAACGAACGCGATCTGGATGGCAATCCAGCTTTCCTTGATTGACAGCGGCATGAAAGAAAATTGCCTGCGGTTTGGCTTGCATTCCGGCAAAACGTGTTGCGGTTTGTTTGGCCTTGCCTTTGGCTGGGCGCACGCCAGCCAGATCAGACGATTCCGCCAACCATTGAAAACCTGCGGCCCGATCTGTTAGCGAGAAAATGTCATAAAGCATCAAACCGAGGTCTTCGGTGTAGGCGTTGCCATCAATACCCAGTTCTCCTCGGCGACGTTCAAATGCGGTTTGAGCATCCTCTTCAAGCTCAAAGTCTGCTGCGAATTCGCGCACACCAAAGGCCGGGCGGTGAAAGCATTTGCCGCTGCGAGCGCGGCGCGTAATCTCGGCCAGATATTTTGACAATCCGTGCGGCGCGTTCTTGCCAATCTCAGTCAGGCGAACTTCAGCGGTTATCAGGTATTCAACATCTTGAAGCGCAAGCATGTTGCGCTGCGTGCCATCCGGGGCTCCGCCGCCCGCTTGAATCGGCGAGACTTTTTCCGGTGACTTCATCCAGGTTTTGGCGCTATCCAGACTGATAACATTGATGACTTCGTTGCGGCGGAAGGAGAACCAGCGTCCGCGTTTGATGACGTGGACGCTGTCAATCACGTAGTAAATCTGCGGCTCCCAGAATATGGCTTCCAGAATGCCGCGCGCTGCGGATGGCGTCATGACCGGATAGCTGACGCGCTCGACTTTCATTTCCGGGCGTGTGAAGCAGGCGTAATCGCCCCAGGCGCGAATCGTAATGCGGTTGTTGTTCATGAGATCAAATCCTCTGCTGGAAGTTGATTGATGATGACGCCGAGATGTTCGTGATACACCCCGGCGGAAAGCACGTGTAAATCCAGGTTGGGCAGCAGCGGAGAAAGCTGCTTCATCGCTTCAAGCTGCCGGAATTGGTGCGAATAAAGATTGACGATATAACGTTGCAGGCGGCGGAGGTCTTCACGCGAAAAGCGCGGCTGGCCTTTCGGAATTTGCCGTGTGCGAATTTCGTTAATGATCGTTTCGCCTTTGCCATAAGGTACGATGACAGGTTTTGTGTCGTTGCGGATGACGCGGGCTTTTGATGCGACTTCGCGGTATTTCAATTCTTTGCGGTCACCCTGAATCTTTTCTTTATCCGTTTCGGTCAACTGGCAAAGCTGGTCAAAGTATTCGCCGAACAGTTCATTATTTTGTGCCAAATCGTCAGCATCGGTGCGCATCAACAAGCCTGCCGTAATGTCCGTCGCTTTGCTGTAAATACCTGGTGGCAGCTTGTTTTCTTCTGGTAGAAAAATGACGACCTGGCCGAGCGTCGGCTGTCCGTTGGCGTCCGTTAAACGACCTTCGCGGTTGCATCGACCGGCGGCTTGCACAATCGAATCAAGCGGGCCAAGCGCGCGGTAAACAATCGGAAAATCAACATCAACTCCGGCTTCGATCAGTTGTGTCGAAACCAGGCGGCAAGGCAGGTTGTTGCGTAATCGGTGACGAATCGTGCCGGGTTGCGGATGGTCTGAATCTCCAAGCAGGTCAAAACGATGCTGCGCGGACATTGCTGATGACAGATGAAAGAGTCCATCGCGTTCATCCGCCGGTAGTACCCGCCTTAACTGTTGCCACAATTCGTAAGCGTGACGGCGTAAATTGACCACGCACAAAGATTGCGGCTGTGCGGCAAGGTTTTCCGCCATTGCCGCCCACGAGGTCGCCCGCCCAACTTCAGGTAGCGAATATCGAACTCGCTGAAGTTTGCGAAAAGTTTCAGATGTTTCGGCAGTGATTTCGTGAACTTCACCGGGTTTGAAACCTTCTTCCAGGTGGCGCGAGCGATAACGAAACGCAGGCTGTGTCGCCGTCGAAAAGACAAAGCTGACCCCGTAATGATCCCGCAATTCGCGCAATACGTTAAGCAGCGGATTGAGCAAATGCGACGGGAGCGTTTGCACCTCATCGAAAATCACGACCGAGCGGGCAATGTTATGCAACTTGCGGCAACGCGAAGTGCGATTGGCAAAAAGCGATTCGATGAATTGCACAGAAGTCGTGATGATGACCGGCGCATCCCAGTTTTCGGCGGCATATTCGGTCGGATGTTTTTCAAACGGTTTGCGTGGCCGCGTTTCGCCAGTGTCTTCTGGCGGCGCAATGGCGGAGTGGTTTTCAATGACAATGCCGGATTTTTCAGGATCAAGGATGCGCCGGTATTGCGCCGCATTCTGTTCAATAATCGAAAGATAGGGAATGACAACTATCACCCGCCGCAGTTGATGTTGTTGTGCGTGCCGAAGCGCGAAAGCCATACCCGCAATCGTCTTACCGCCGCCAGTCGGCACGGTTAGTGAAAAGAACCCCGGTTTCTGCTGCGCAGCGTCCAGGCATTGCTGAAAAATCCGATTGCGTAATTCATTTAACTCGCCATCACGCGACTTGGATTCCTTTTCCGTAATGATGCGCTGAAGCAAGGCTTCAGGTTGAAGCGAAAGAGTTGGACGGTGCGACAATTTGTGATGAGCTTCGGTATCGAGAAAGTCAGCATCCACTAAAGCCGAAAACAACATTCGCACATAAAGCTCGGCGCTGAGTCTGTTTGTCCGCATGAAGTCAGGCTCTTTGATATTAGCGGCCAATTCGCCAAGTTCTGCCGTGAAATTTTCCCGTATAAACGGCAATTGCGCTTGTGCGTGATACTTTGTGTCAGCTTTGAGTTCTTCAGCTAACTGATGCCAGTCGTGCAATCCGGCGTGATGACCAGCAATTGCCAACGTCGGGCCGATACATTTTTTCTGGAATGTGAGCGCCGCCCCGTAAATCGCGTGATGCGTGTCCTCGCTGCTTTCCCGTTTGCCGCGCAGATACTGCTGAAACTCATCACGGTATTTTCCTAGATCGTGCAATAAACCTGCCCACTTTGCCGCTTCGCAAAGCTGCGGATTCATTTGTTCAGCAAACTGGCTGGCAAGCTTGCCGACACTGCGTAAGTGGTCGTGCAGCAAATGCGGCTTGCCCGCTTCGTTATCGGTGTGTGCCCAAAATTCTGACATTCGGAATCTCCTTTCAAGATTTCGCTCGCAGGTTAAAACTGACACCGAGCATGCACGGTCGGTTATCCCGACTCTTTCGAAAAAAATTATTCAGGCTCGCTGAGCCCAAGCGCTTGATTGAGAATTCCGGCAATCTTGTCCCGCAATTCTGCCGGTCCCAGCACTTCCACGTCGGGCAGCCAGCTCAGAATGAAGCGCTCTAGACCTCGCCCCCTCGCGACGGTCATTTGAATTGTGATGGTTTCGACGTTACCTCCGGCGTCAGTGGTGCGGTCAAGCTCGCTTTGAGATGGATGGAAAGTGCGTTCGGCAAAAACTCTGGCAGTTGTGCCGCGCGCTCGCAGTTGGACGGTCAGCGGTTCGCCGTGAATTCCGTTGAAGCAGTTTTGGGTCAGAAACTCCGACAGGATGAATTCAGGTGGGCGGACAAACTCTTCCATTGTTTCGTTCAGGCTTTCAATGTGGTCTATGGAAAAAGGAATGATGGTCTGGCGTTCGTGGTCGTAACCGATGACTTTCAGCGTTGCGCCATCAGGGTCAAAGTAAACGGCGAAAGGTTCAAAAAGCCGCTCTTTGGTTTTGCCGCTATGCAGTGTGCTATAGCGCATGCGTATCCGGCGCTGCCTCATGGCGGCATTCGTCAGGCGGTCAATGGTGTCGGCGTGAGCGGAATAATCTTTGGCAGGCACGGCTGCGGAGCCAAAGATATTGGCTAGAGCATCAAGTTTTGCTTGCAATGCTTTTGGCAAGGCTGCTCGGACTTTGTTTAGCAGGCTGTATCCATAACGGCCAAATGGAGTTCCGAAAGCTGTTAGCCCAGTAGCTCCGATGGCTTGTTGCGCCAGCAGCAGCGTGGCGAGTTCGCCCGGGGTGAGGTTGGGCGGATGGAATTCGTAATTGTCGCTGAAGCGATAAACTCGCTCGCGTCCCACTTTGTCATCCACAATCATGTAATGGCGGGTCAGTTCGGTAAGGTTGCGGCGTATGGTAACGGCGTCAACTTCGAAACGTTGCGTCAATTCCTGCTGAGTGCGTGGCCGTTCGGCTAACAGAATAAGAATGGTAATCAGACGTTCAGTCAAATCTCCGCGATGAGACATAAGGGCTGGCCTCCGAGAGCTGATAATTTTGGGAACAGTGGTTTTCTTGTGCGGCGCGCGGGAGCTGTTTTACTGCCGAGAACGGTGGCGCGTCGGCTGGGGCGTTTTCAGGGCGGGCTGAAGCTTAATCGGAGTTGCTGGTTTGGTAAAGAATTTTTTGGGCGCGGATCGTGATAAGACCCGCGCCCAATGTCTGGCAGGCTAATTCAGTTTGACGTTGCGGACGATTTGCCAGTCCCCCGAAGGCTCGATTTTCAAATTGCCGACTCGATTGCGGTGAACGACGATGGTCGCCGGGTACCACAAGTAAATTTGCGGCAGGTCGTTCGACAATGTTTTCTGCACTTCGGAATAGATTTGTTTGCGGCGGTCCTGCATGGCCAGGGTGGCTTCGGCAAGTAGCTTGTCTACCTGCGGATTGTTGTAGCGCATTCGGTTCTGTCCGTTAGTCGGAATGGATTTCGAAGCGTACATAAACGTGAAAATATCCGTGCTTTGATTGCCGCCGACTGATGTGTTCAGGTAAAGCTGAAAGTTGCCGTCCGTCATATCCTGCGTCAGTTTTTGCCGCTCCAGAGTCTGGATTTCCAGCTTGACGGCGACGCGGGCCAACTGGGCTTGAAGCGCTTCGGCGGTTTTCTTGGCGATGGAAACGGTTGAAGTTTTCAACGTCAGTTTCAGTCGCTGACCGTCTTTTTCAGGTCGCCCGGCTTCATCCAGCAGTTTTTTTGCGCGCTCGACATCGTATGCGTAAGTTGCGACGCCCGGTTCATAAGCCCATTGCGTCACAGGCAGAACGCTATGGGCGACTTTGGCCTGGCCGCGCAACACGTCGCGAATAATGGATTCGCGGTCAATGGCAAAAGCCAATGCCTGGCGGACGCGCACATCTTTCAAAATGGGATCCTGCACATTGACGCCCAGATGAGTGATGTTCGTTCCGTCAATGATTTCAACTTTCAGGCCTTCGGCTTTTTGCAGACCTTCGACAGTTACGGGGTCAAAATCGGCATTGATCGCCAGATCAACCGAACCTTTGCGAAGTTCGCTTTCGCGCGTGCTGTTGTCGGGAATGATTTTGATTCGTAACTTTTCTACGCTCGGCGCTCCGCCAAAAAATTGAGCATTGGCGGCAAGAACGACTTCCTGGTCTTCCGTGAAGCTTTCAAATTTGAACGGGCCGGTTCCGACGGGCTTTTTGGCTTGTTGATTCGTCGTGCCTTCAGGAATGATGCCGACGGGAACAATCTGATTGGGCAATCCGGGACAGGGAGCATTACAGCGAAAAACGACGGTCAAGGGATCAACAACTTCGACCCCGGCAAGTAATGGCGTTCCGGGCGCGGCGCTGCTTCCAGTTGTTTTGTCCGGAGTGGCGGCGGCCGGGGCAACGTCGCGGGTAAATTCGACTTTTTTGGCGGAGGTGAATCCCGCAGCTAGCATGGTGTCAAAGGTGTATTTCACATCCAGCGCGGACAGTTTTTGGTCATTATGGAACTTGATGCCTTGCCGAAGCCGGAAGGTGAAGGTTTTGAAGTCCGGCGAAGATTCAAAGCTTTCGGCAAGATCCGGCACGGGATCGAACTTTTCGTCTTTGCGCGTCAGCCCGTTGAAAATCAATTGCCTCATTCGTTCGTCGGCTGAATCGGAGCTGACGCGCGGATCGAAAGTCGAAACGCGTTTTTCCAGCATCATGACCAATTCGTTGCCGGAACTGTTGCGGCTGCAAGCAGCGGAAACAATGAAGGCAAAAATAGAAAGGCTCAACAATAAACGTGGAGCAGGGAAGCGGTTTCCTTGATTTTTCATAGTGATGGTTTTGCGGAGAGGCCTTGCAAGATTATTTGCCGGCAGCAGGTGTGGCCAGTGCCTTCTCTCTTGCTTCACGCTCTTTGGCTTCACGTTTCGCGTCAAGCTCTCGCGTGTATTGCTCAAATAGAGGTTGCTGTTCAGGGGTAAGCAGTGCGGAAATTCGCTTACGATTTTCCAGTCGTATGGCTTTGTATTGAGGCCGCACTTCTTCATCAAGCGCCAGAAACTGGCGGCGAGAATCCGAAAGAAATTGATCAATCTGAACTCGCTGGTCAGGGGTCAAATTCAGTCGCTGGGTAAGTTCATCTATCGTTTTCATTGGCGCGACAACTTGATTGTTCATCGAACGATGCAGCAACAAATACTGCGCAGAACCGCCTACGACAATTCCCAGAACAAATGCCGCCAAGATAATAAAATGGGCTTTGCGTTTGGTTGCGAGCTGATTTTGATTAACGGACATTTTCGACTTCCTCGCTGGTTAATTCGCTTTGCCGGATTGTCTGCGTGTTGCTGCTGATCAGGTCTTCGCTTGCCGATGG